>DIUG01000051.1 GCA_002422305.1 Patescibacteria group bacterium UBA6164
CAGACATAATAATTGATACTGAGAGTGATTAAATTCTAGGATTTGAAAAATTATAAGAGATAGTAAAGGTTTTACAAATAATGATTATATGATTTTTAGGTTAATTACTGCTTTGTAATTTAACTTATTTTTAGGTCCACAGATTTTAGGTCAATACCAAATTTTCCTAAAAAAACAGATACAATATTATTAAAATCATTTTATAATAATGATATAGAAATTTATACTAAATATAATTGTAAAGATAGAGATTTTAATACAAATTTTAAAAGTTATGATTTGTTCAGTATAAATAAAGATACTAAAACTATAGAAATAATTAATAAACAAAATCCTAAATATAATGTTTATTCAAAAAAAGATTTTGATAATGATTGGATAGAAGATGATTTAGATAATTGTCCATATATTTATAATCCAGATCAAAGTGATATAAATTGAGATTGAGTTTGAGATGCTTGTAGTGATAATGATAAAGATTGAATAATATGATATTATGATAATTGTCCAAATGTTTATAATCCAGATCAAAAAGATATAAATAGAAATGGTATTTGAGATGTATGTGAATTTGATAAAGATGAAGATTGAATATTTGATTCATTAGATAATTGTATAAATGTTTATAATCCAGATCAAAAAGATGATGACAAAGATTGAATATGAAATGCTTGTGATAATTGTGAATATTATAATCCTGATCAAAAAGATATAAATAAAAATGGTATTTGAGATGTATGTGAAGAAATAGAAAAGAATTTAAAAGAAAATGATAAAGATAATGATTGAATAATAGATTATAATGATAATTGTCCTTATGTTTATAATCCAGATCAAAAGGATAGTGATAATGATTGAATATGAGATGCTTGCGACAATTGTATATTTATACAAAATAAAAATCAATTAGATTTTAACAAAAATGGTATTTGAGATATATGTGAAGATAGTGATGGTGATTGAATTGATTGATTAGTTGATAATTGTATAAATATTTATAATCCAGACCAAAAAGATAGTGATAATGATTGAGTAGGTGATGCTTGTGAGGATGACGATGGAGATAATATATTATTTGCAAATGATAATTGTCCATATATTTATAATCCAGATCAAAAAGATATAGATAATGATTGAATAGGTGATGTCTGTGATGATAAAGATGATAGATTTATAGAATCAAACTCAAATTTTTTTATATGATTAATTATTTTTATAACTTTTATATTTTTCTATTGAATTTATGTAATGCTTAGAAAATTGAAGTAATATTATTTTTTAAAAAACTAACTATGTTCAAATTATTAAATAGACTTGCATATTTGCTTTCATTTTGTATGTGATTTATTATTAGCTTATTATTTATTTCAATATATTCTTATAATTTATATATTGATGATATTATAGGTGCATTATTTTATTGAATTATAGTATGATTGATATTTAAAAAATTGTTTTTATCAAAACCGTATATAGAATCAAGATTAGAATTTTTTGCTAATTCATTGATAAAAAGAGAACAAAAAACTTTATCTAATATTTCCTCTCTTTGACTGGAGAAAAAGGCTACAATTAATAAAGAAGAAATTATTAATGAGGAAATAGATTTAAAAGATTATAAATTAGAATGAGAAGTATTTGAAAAAAATAAACAGGAAATTGAAATTAATTCAATAAGTCTAAATACTTTAAAAGAAGAAAATATAGAAGAATATGAAGAGTATGTACAAAAAATAGATGAACCATCAAAATTAGAAATAGCCATAAAAAAATTCTTTTCAGAAAATTTATTAGCAAAAATATGATGAATATTAATTTTTCTATGAGTATTATTTTTACTTAGTCTTGTTTATTCTAATATATGATCTACTTGAAAATTGATTATATGATTTATAATATGATTTTGAGCATATTTTGCTTGAGTAATTTTGGATAAAAAAGAATTTCATAATGAGTGAAGAATATTGCTTTGAATATGAATATTGATCAATTATTTAGTTATATTATCTGGTAGATATTTAATTTGAGATAGTTTAAATAATAATACATTATCTACTACTGCTACTTTTTTATTTTTGATATTTAATACTGTGTTTGCAGTTGTTACTTCTTTAGTTTACAAATCTAGAACTCTTTTATTATTTTCATTTATTTTTGCTTTTATAAACCCACTTTTGGTTTGATCAAACTCTGATGTTCCATATACTTTAGTTTGATATAGTTTGATAGTTACATTTTGATGATTATTTTTATCATTAAAACAAAAAGATATATATCTTACTATTTGAGTATTTATATTATCAAATATATTATTTTTAATTGCACCTTGTAATTCGGATTTACATTGGATTATAAAACTTTTATCTAGTGCTATAATATCAGTAACTAGTATTTATGTTGTTTATAAAATAGATTTAAAACAATTATCTGGAATTTTCTTTTGAAGTTATTTAGTTCTTATTTTATTATTATGATCTGGAGATAATTATTTGAAAGAAACTAGTAGTTTTATATCATATATGTTAATAATTGTATTATATTTTTCTTTATGAATATTTTATTTTTTAAAAACTAGCTTCAATTCACTTATATTTTTATTATTTTCTCCGATATTAATAGTATTATGATTGAGTTTTAGTTGAGTATTATTTAGTATTACAAATGTATTAGCATTAATAGTTTTAGTTTATTTGGTATGATTTGTATTCATAAAAGACAAATTACCAGATTTCTTGAAGTATATATTCTTTACAGTTCTATGATTTTATATTTTTCTTACTAATTCATATTTAAGTATTTCTGTTATTAATTTGAGTTTCATAAATTTACTTACAGTAATAATAGTTTCATTTATATTTATATTTACTTCTTATTATTTAAGCACAAAGAAAAATCTAGAATTTTTATATAGTATTTGAACTATTTGAGCTATATTTATTTTAGCACCAGTTATAGAAAGTAGATTTATTTATAGTGATACTTTGCAAACAGTTATTATAAATTCATATCAATTATACTTGTCAGTTATAGCATTAATACTTTTTTCATTATCAAATTGGATATTACCATTTTTTAATAAAAATTTGATTAAAACAGAATTTAATGAAGAGAATAATTCATCTATAAAAAATCTATTAGTTTGAGTTATTTCAGCATTACTTTTTATAGGATATGAATTATTTAATTATTGAAAAGAATTTTTTCCTGGAGTTACTTTAGGTATTATATTTGCTATATTAGCTATTATATATTTTTTATTAGCATATTTTATTATAAATAAAATATGAATAGAAAATATTAAAAAACAAGAACTTTCAAAAAATGTTATATATACATATTTAGGAGCTTCTATATCTATATTTTCTCTAGCTATTGCTCTTATTTTCTCTGAATATGAAGCTATAGTTAGTTCAATTTGGTTGTTTGAAGCAACTCTTTTGTTTTATTTTTATAATAAAACAAAAGAAATTAAAATATTTTTAGCATGAATTATTTTATTTATGATATGAGTATTTAAACTATTTTGATTAATAGATATTGTAAAGCAAAAAGATTTTTTATTTTTGATTCCTTTTACCATAATATTTATATCTTATGTTTTGAATATTAAATTATTAGATAATATTAAGTCTGGATTTACTAGAGTTTCACATGATATTTTACATATTTTATGAATTTCTACTCTATGATTATTATTACTTGAAATAATTCCTAGTACATGACATGGTTGGAGTACATTATGAATAGCATCATTTTTATTTATATTAAATTTAGTTTATTCATATTATAATTCAAAGATTTTAAAAATATTTTTTATCTTGATATTTACTGTATATTTAATTATTCAATCATGAGATATAGGTATTATTTATTCGAAAATAGATTATGCTAAATTAAGTTATTTGAGAATATTACAGTACATTTCTACAGCACTAGTTTGAATGATTGTTGTATTTTGGAACAAAATTAATAAACAAAAAGTATTAAATATTTATATAAATATAATTTTTACTCTTTATTTATTATTTATTACATCTTACTATATATATGATATATTTAATACTACATTTGCTATAACTATTTATTGGTGAGTTAGTGCATCTATTTTATTATTTTATGGTATATCTAAAGATTATGCAAAAATTAGAACAATTTGATTGTATTTAGTTAGTTTAACTATTATAAAAATATTTTTCTATGATATTTGATATGGTATAGATGATGCTATATCTAGAGTTATTGCTTTTATGATTATATGAATTTTACTTATAATTATTTCTACTAAATATACAAAAAAATATTGAAATAATATAATGTGAGAATTTAGTTTTAATAACTTTAAAACTACAGATTTTTCACAAGAAGAAGAACAAGAACAAGAACAAGAACAAGAACAAGAACAAGAACAACAAGAAGAACAAGAACAACAAGAACAACAAGAAGAAAAAGAACACGAACAACAAGAAGAAGAAGATTCTAAAAATAATGATATAAATAATTCAAAATTTTATATCATAAATAATAATATAAAAGATATAGATATTTCAGAGATTAGATGAATAAAATTTAATTTTAATTCTTGAGAAAGTATAGAAATAAGGTCAGAAAATTTAATAAAAATAGTAAAAAAGGTAACTTATAATTTTAAAAATACAATTTTCTGAAAATGAGAGTTAAAGTCGACATATAATTATGTTATAAAAAATTATAAAACTGAATTATCAAAAAATAATTATGATAAAATTTTAAATATTCTTCAAAGATTTGTTGAAGAATGAGGAAGTATAGAGCCTATTTATAAAAATAAGTCAAAAATTTAATTTTTGACTTATTTTTCAAGAAATTCATTTTTATCAATTCGAGATTGTTTAAAAAATACTTATAATTGTTTTTATATTTAAAGTTTTATTTGAATGATTAGGAATTGTAACTTTTAAAGTTCATTTTTTTTAATTGAATATGACTTCATTTTTGATTAGAAATTTCAAATCAATTATTAAGTAAAAATCTTAAAATATCCTTACTTTTTATATTAAAAATATTTGGATTCATTATTAAACTGTTACATAAGTATTAAAACTAT
This sequence comes from Patescibacteria group bacterium UBA6164, assembly GCA_002422305.1. Lineage (GTDB taxonomy): Bacteria > Patescibacteriota > Gracilibacteria > BD1-5 > UBA6164 > UBA6164. The sequence continues at coordinate 5,084 of DIUG01000051.1, forward strand.
TTTTAAATGATTGTAAAATTAACCATTCATCATCTCATTTTTCTAATCATTCTATATGACAAGATAAAGCTTCTTTTCAGTTTAAAATAGCTTCTTCAATAGAATCTCATTCTGTTACAATACTAAAAATATTTGATAAAACTGTATAAGTTCAATCTTCATTTTTTAGTATTGTTAAAGGTAAATTATACATAAATTATTATTTAAATATTAAGCTAACTTTATATATTATAATTAATAAAAAAATAAGTCAAAAATTAAAGGGCTTTTTTTAACATAGTGAGTATAATACATTTTGTGCATCGTTGGAAATATTTGATGAATATATCTTTTCTTTTATGTTATAACTCTTATGTTTTGATAGTAATAAAATAAGTAATTATTTTTGTCTTAATTTTCTTCTTTTTTTCTAAAACTCAAAGCTTCTAAAATATGTTTTGTTTCTATTTCTTCTATTCACTCTAAGTCTGCAATAGTTCTAGATAATTTTATTATTCTATAATATGCTCTAGCTGATAAATTCATATTATTTATTGCTTGTTTTAAAAGAATATCACTAGATTCATCTAATTTACAAAATTTATTTATTTCTTTTGTTCACATTTCAGAATTAAATGTAATGTTTGTTCCATTAAATCTCTTTAATTGTATAAGTCTTGCTTTTTCTACTCTTTTTTTTATATCTAAAGATGTTTCACTACTACTATAGTCTTCTCAAACTTTAAATTTGTCAGTTTTTACTTTTGGGACTTCTATAAATATATCAACTCTATCAATTAGTGGTCATGATAATTTTGATCTATAATTTTCTACTTGTTTATGAGTACAAATACATTCTTTATCTGGGTCTGTAAAATAACCACAAGGGCAAGGGTTCATAGCTCATATCATTATAAATTGGGCAGGATAAGTATAACTAGCATTTGCTCTATTTATTGTTATATTTCAGTCTTCTAGTGGTTGTCTTAAAACTTCTAAAACTGATTTTTCAAATTCTAATATCTCATCTAAAAAAAGTACTCATTTATGAGATAGGCTTATTTCTCATGGCTTGGCATTTCTTCATCATCAAACTATTGATATATTAGAGGCTGTATGATGGACTGTTCTAAATGGTCTTTTTCTTATTATTGGATTTTTTTCATTTAATAATCATGAAATACTGTAAATTTTTGATACTTCTATAGCTTCATTTATAGTTAAATCTGGTAATATACTTGAAAAAGATTTAGATAACATAGTTTTTCAACTACCAGGAGGTCAATCCATTACTATATTATGTCATCATGATGCAGATATTTCTAAGGCTCTTTTTGCATGCTCTTGTCAAAGGATATATTTAAAATCATATTTATTATTTATTATATTATCTTCATTTTTATAATTATTAAAATCTAGCTCGGGTAAAATAAATAATTCTTTATTTTTATTTAAAAAATTTATTACTTCTTCTAAATTTTCTACAGGTATTACATCTATTCATGGAACTATAGATGCTTCTAAAGAATTTTCTTTTGGTATAAATATTCTTTTAAATCATTTTTCTTTTGCTCAAATAGTTGCAGGAAGTACAGATGCAACTTTTCTGAGTCTTCAATCAAGTGATAATTCTCATAAAAAAATAGAATCTAATACAAATGTATCATTTATAAATCATTCATGTAAAAGAATTCAAATAGCAATAGGGAAGTCAAAACTAGGTCAAGATTTTCTAATATCAGCAGGAGCTAGATTAACAGTTATTCTAGTCATAGGTAATTTATTTCCAGAGGATTTCATAGCAGATCTAAGTCTTTCCTTACTTTCTTGTATTCATTGATCTGGAAGTCAAACAATAGTAAAACTAGGTAATCAATTGTTTATATCTACTTCTACCTCTACTAAATGAGAATCTAATCAATTTACTGTAATAGAGCTTACTTTTGATATCATAATGTGTATTGGTTATATTATATACTTACTATACACTAATTATATCTATTTTTTTTTGATGTCAATTTTTTTTTATACAAATTATAAATTATTATATTTTATAATAATTTTTTGATTTTTTTAAATTATTTATTATTATATAGTTAATAATAAATAATTTAAAAAATATGAAAAAAATAATAGTTACATTAATGTTAATAATTCTTTTTTCCTCTTGTGGAAATAAAAAAATAGATATAGAAAATGAAAATTCAACTTGAGCTATAATTGATGATTTAAGTGTTTCAATTGATGAACAAAATAATACAGGATCTTCTGATGAAATAAATTTTGAAAATAATGACTTATTAAATGATAATTCTAATGAACAAAATTCTTTAAATTGAAATGTTATTATAAAAAATGATACTTCTAATATAGAAAAATCAGATAAAGAAACAATAGAAAATAAAAAAATACAAGTAAATAATAATGATGAAGCATTGGAAGCAGAAGTTAATGATTTATTAGATGATTTTATTAATTCTTTAGATAATTATGATAATTAAAGATGTATATGATAATATTATTAGACAGATAAATAAAGGAGACAAAAAATCTCCTTTTTTGTTTTTAGGTAAAAATAATGAATTATTAAATTCAGATGTAAAAAATTTAGCATTAGAATTACTTAAAAATTTCGAAATTCCAAAAAATTATTTATATACTTTAGAAGATGATTGAAAAATAATAAAAGTAAAAGATATAAAAGAATTTGTAGAATTTTCTAATTCAAAACCACCTTTTAAATTTCAAATATTCTTAATAGAAAATATTTCTAGATTTAATATTCATGCTTGAAATAGTATGTTAAAATTTTTTGAAGAACCAGATGAAACAAATTTAATATTTCTTACAAATTTTTCTGAAAGTTGAATTTTAGATACAATTTTATCAAGAGTTCAAACTATTGATTTATGATGAAAATATATAATTAAAAAAAATAATTTTATTTATAGTATGATTAAAACATATTTAGAAGAAAAAAATACTGAAATATTATCATATTATTTTAGAAATAAATTGGAAAAACAAGATTATATAGATTTTTTAGAAAATTTAATAATCTATTCTAAAGATAATTTAGTTTTAATAAATTATTTAACAGAAATGGATGAAGATATAAATAGTATAAAACAAAATAATGTAAATGCTAAATATATAGTTGATAAATGGTTATTAAAAGTTATAATAAGTATGTAATACATTTTTAACCCTAACATTAACCCTTTCCCTTAAATAAGGGTAAGGGGCTACAAAATTATGAAAAATGCTTTTTCTTTAATAGAATTAATTGTTTGAATAACAATTTCAATGTTACTTATGGTTTCTGTAGGTATTTTTATAACTAATTGAATGAACAATATTTTTATATGACAAAAAACATTAGAAAATACTGATGAAATTATTAATTTCACTAATATTTTAAATAAAAGTATTGGTTTAATTCAAACATGATCATTTGCTCCAATAAATACATCTTCTGGTATTATTTTTAAAAGATGACAAAATTTTTGAGATGGTTGATTTAGTTATATTTGAACAGAAATTTTAGATCAAGTTTATTGTAATAGTGATTCAGAAAATTCTGAAACTAATAATTTATTTATTAAAAATTTTATACCTTTTGAAGAGCAATGAGAAGATATATTTATTGATTATGACTCAATATTAATTTCAACAGGTATTATGATTTGAGAAGAAATGTATAGATCTTATCAAAAAGAAAATGTAATAAAAGATAGTAATTGAAATATAATTGTATGAAAGGGGATATTTGGAGATAAATTTCTAGAATGAACAAATGCAACAGATATATATTTAAATTCACCTACTTGATTAGCTACAGATTGAACAAATTTATATATTTCTGATACTTTAAATAATAGAATTTTATATCTTGATTCAAATTCAAAAATTCATTTATTATTAGATGAAAATGATTGATTAAACGAACCTACATGATTGTATTATGATGAACATAGTTTATATATTTCAAATAGTTGAAATTGAGAAATACTTAAGTATTCGAGTAAAAATATTAACAACCCCTCTAGTTTAACATTAACATGATTTACAATTAGTAATGTATCTAAAGTAGAAATATCATTTTTATGAGCAAGTAATATATGATTATCCGATTACAATACTTGAAGTATTAATTTTGTTGATATTACAACAAGTACTGATTATTTAACATGAAGTACAAATAAATTAAAATATTATTTTGTAAATTATAATTCAGAATCAAATCAATGAACTTGTAGTTGAAATGAAATAGATCTTATTTTAGATAATCCAATACAATGTGTATCTTCATGAACTTGAAAAACTTCAATTTATCAAAATATGACTATTTCAAACATAATTGTTAATAACATAATAAATACAACAAATACATGAAGTTATTTTATTGATTTGAAATTATTAAATTCTAGTAATAATATATTATATCAAAATTATTTCCCATATTTTACAAAAAGTGATAACGATTTAACAACAAAATGAGATAATACATTGAGTGTTTTATATTCATGACTTAATTATCCTACTTGAATCTGGTGAGTATGAAATAATGATTTTAATGAATTTTGAGATCGATCTTTTGATGATGATTTAAGATATCATAGTAGTGATTACTTATTAAATATACCTGTTAAATCATTAAACATTACAAATATAGCAAATGATTTATTAACTATAATTTTTAAATACTATAAAAGTTATAATTGTTATAATTTAGATCAAAAAATAGAAAAAACATTTATTTTAAAGAAAAATCTAAAATAAATGTTTTTTAATAAGTTCTATATTTAAACCTTTCAATTAATATTTTCATTTCAATTATTAATTATTTCATTTTCATTATTAAAAATAACTTTTACAGATTTAAATAAATCTTTTAATATTTTATTTTTAAAATAACTATCATTAATTAAAGAAGTAGCCATTTGATTTGATATTTTATTATTTTTTATTAAAGGATTTATCTGTCAATTATTCAATATATTTTTTTCTTTGATAGATAATTCCATATTATAAAGTAGTTTTAATTTTTCTTCATTTTCTTCAATATTTTCAATTTTATCAATTTGAATAATAGTATCTATAATATCTTTTATTATAAGTTCATATTGATTTTTTATTTCTAAATTTGTAGATTTAATATATTTAGAAGTATTTTCAAGTAAAATTTTCAAATTTTTTATAGTTCAAATAAATCTTCTATTTGCATTTTGTATATGATTAAAAGAATTGTAATGATCTGTGAAATTATTTGATTCTGCTTTTATACTATAATCTATGATTTCTCAGTACAGATTTTTTACTCTAGAAGAATATAATTTTTCTAATTCTTCAATAGGTAAAATTTTTATTTTTTTCTTTAATAAGTCAAAATCATAATTTTCTTTTATATCTTCATATTTTAGAGAAAAACTATTTATAATAAGTTCTTTAACTATATCATACATTCTTTTAGATTCTTTTAAAAGACTATTTAAAGCTGTTTCTGGAAAATCTAAACTATTTTCAGTTAAATATTTTGATAGAATAATATTTTTATCTTTTTTTTCTTTTAGGATAATGGTTGATAAATGAGAAATTTTAGGTATAAATCAAACAAGTAAAATAACTCAACTTAAATTAAATAATGTATGAAAAAGTGCTAATCTTAATGCATAATCATCTTCTTTAAGTCAAATAAAATCTCATAAATAAAATACAAAATCTTTTATTTTAGAAATAAATAAAATAAATATTATTCAAGTAGTAAATTTGAATGTAAAATCAGCAAAAGCTAATCGTTTTCAATTTATATTACCTGCTAAAGATCAAATTATTCATGTTATTGTTGTACCAATATTAGCTCATATAACAAGTCCTAATGCATTTTCATAATTTACTTCTCATAAAAATAATGCAGTTATAACTAAAGCAATAGTTGCTGAACTTGATTGCATAAGTATAGTAGCAATAATACCAAGTGAAACAAAAGTTATAAGTCATAAAAATCAAGGTATAGCATAATCCTTTAGACTTACCATACTTTGAAAAGATTCAAATCATGTTTTCATAAAGTGAATTCACAAGAATATAAATCATAAACCTGCTAAAATAGATCCAAATCAATTTATATTTTTATTTTTTTGAAAATTAAAAATCATTCAAAAAACTATCATAGGCATTGCATATGCTCAAATATTTATCTTCATTCAAATTCAAGCTATAAGCCAAGCTGTTGTTGTTGTTCATACACTAGATCAAAATATAATTCAAATTCATTGAATTAATCATATTAATTCTGCACTTAAAAATGATATTGTTATAATAGTTACAAGTGAACTTGATTGCATAATTGAAGATGCAAAAAAACCAAATAATAAACTTTTATAAGTTTTATCTGTACTTTTTTGTAGTATTTTTTCTAAAACACCTCAACTATATGATAAAAATCATTTTTTTAAAAGCATCATTCAGAAAAGAAATATAGCTATTCAAGCTGATATTTCTGTAAAATCAGAACTTAACCAAAATCAATATGTTAAAAGTAATAATAAACTTGCTAAAAAAATTTTATTAAACATTAGATATAATTAAAAATTAAACTATTTTTAAAATTATAGCATTATTTTTTTATTATATCAAATTTATTCTCTAGATATTATTTATGAAAAAAATAATCATTGGGTATTTCCAACGATGCACAAAATATATTATACTTTCTACGAAAACTTATTAAAATTATAACTTTACTTGTAATAATATAAATTTAGCCTAAACATTTCATGCTTATCTAGAAAATAGCAAAACTTAAAAAAGTTACTATTTTTTTGTTAAAAAGTAATGTTTTTTGAAAAATAGCAAATTTTCCCTTAACTAAAAGTTAAAATAAAACTTTTAGTTAAAAAAATCAAGAATCATTCAAATTAAATAATTAATGGATTTAATTTATTTATTTTATCTAAACCTAAACATTTCATGCTTATCTAGAAAATAGCAAAACTTAAAAAAGTTGCTATTTTTTTGTTAAAAAGTAATGTTTAGGGTTATTTTAAAAAAGTAACAAACTTAAACTAAATTTAAACTTCATAATTATTATAGGCTTATCTCAAAAAGAGATTTTAAAAAATTTATATTATTAATTATATGATTATGAAAAATACAACAAAAATTATAGCTTGAGTATTAGCTTGAGTATTTGTTTTAACTAGTGGTTCTGCTTATGCAGTGTGAAATGGTATGGAAAACTGAAAAGGTAATTGAATGTGAAATGGTCAATGACAAGGTCAAATGCGAAATAAATGAAATTGACAAGGTAAATGAAAAATGACACAAACTAAAGAAAATACAATAGAAAAAACATATTCATTTAAAGTAGAATGAACTTTAAGTGAGATAGAAATAGAAAGACTTGTTTTACAATATGAAGATGAATATGCAGCTGTTTGAATATATAATTATTTTTATGAATTATACTGATTAGAAGTATTTAAAAATATAGCAAATAGTGAACAAAAACATTTATGAGCTATTGTGGCTTTAATGGAAGCTTATTGATTAGAAATACCTAAATGACTTAGTGAAGAATTTTTAGAAGAAACTGAAAAATTAAAAGCTATGTGAAATTGATCTCTAAAAGAAGCTTTAGAAGCAGGTGTATTATTTGAAATTAGAGATATTGAAGATATTGCAAAAACTATTTCTCTAACTCAAAATGAAGATATTAGAAAAGTAATGTTAAATATTGGTTGAGGATCTTTTAATCACTTAAGATGATTTTTGACTAATCTAGAAAAACAAGGTTTTACAATAGATATTGATTATTCAGATTTTTTAACTTTGGATGATTTATCTCAAAAATGATTAAAAGATAGATTTATTCCGTACTTAAATAATAGGGGAATTGATATAGATGAAACTCTTTTAAAGACAAAGGATGATAAAAATAAAAAATGACAACAAAATAAAAATTGAAATAGTAAAAGTTTATGAAACTCATATTGAAAAGATTTATCAGCTGAAAAAAGAGCTAATTTACAAAAAAATAAAGAAGCTTATAAACAAGAAATAGATAAAAAATATTGAAATCAAATCAAATCTATAAAAAATGAAAATCTTGTAAAAATAAATGAAAAAATAGATCAAAAAGTAAGTGAGGTAGTAAGCGATGAAAGTATTTCTGAAACAGCAAAAGAAAAAGCTTTGACTTTATATATGGCTTTAAAAGAATATATAAGTTGATTGATTAAATAAATTAATTCCAAAACTTAAACTTTACTTAAACAAAAAAGTTATTTTGATAAAAATTTTATAATAACTTTTTAAATTTTCTTATGATAAATAAATTAATAAAATATTCGCCATATCTGTCATTATTATGATTAATAGTTCTTATGAAATCTGATACTTTTATCTTTTTTTGACAGGCTGCTTTTTATTTACTTATTTTGATAATGTTTTCTAGACCACTTAGAGATATTTTTCCAAAAATAAAAATATTAAGAAAAATAGTTTCAATTAGAAAAGAATTATGAATTATTATCTGATGTTTTGCTTTTGCCCATTCTATTTGATATTTTGTTTATAGTAAAGCTCCTTTTTCTATTATAATAAACTCAAATATTTGGACTATAGACAGTTTTATGACTTGGTGATTTATAGCTTTTTTTGTAGCTATTCCATTAACTTTTACTTCAAATATTTTTTCAATGATAAAAATGTGATGAAAAAATTGGAAAAGATTACAATATCTTGCTTATGTTATGTTTATTGCAACTATTTTTCATATAGCTTTAGTAAAACCAAATGATGCAATTTTTATGTATAGTATTTTAGTATTATATATTTTTATATTATTTTATTCTGCTTATATTAATAAAAAAAAGAATTATGAAAAACAATAAAATTATATTATTTCTTATACCTTTTATTATTTTAAATTTAACAAGTTGTAATAATACAGAAGAAAAAATAGAAGAATTAAATCAAGAAAATATTACTTCACAAGTTTATGATTTTAAATCTAATACTATTTTAAAAATAGAATCCAATCAAGAAAAAAAAATATTTATAGATGAAAGATGTATATGATGTTGAAAATGTACTAGATTTGCACCTCAAAATTTTGTTATGAATTTTAAAACTTTCAAAGCAGAAGTCATATCAAGTGAAAACTTAGATTCTCAGTGAGTACAAAGATCTATAGAAATATGTCCTACAAAATCTATAAGTGTAAGTTAATTTTTAAAAGATGATTTAAAAAATGTTTTTTGAGATTTAGATAAAGAAAAAAGAACTGAACTAAAATCAGTTAAATTAGATTTTGATAATAAAGCTAAAATAATACAAAATAAAATATTAAGAAACCAAAAATTAGATATAAGATTAGATTTTTAGTTTATTCTATATTATTGAAATAATTTAAAAAAGTTATTATAACTCAAACTGTTATAATAACTTTTTTTACTCAAAAATTTGCAAAAAGTAATATAAATGTTATACTATTTATAGTTTACTATCAACTATAAACTATGAAAACAAATACAAGAAATAAAATATATGAATATATACTTGATAATGCACCTATTTGAGCTACCAAAATAGCTAATCATTTTTGATTTTCTAATCAAATCATACATAGGCATATAAGAAAATTATTAGAAGATTGAGATATTATTAAATCCTGAACTCCTCCAAAAGTTTATTATTTCCCAAAAAAAGAAGAAATAAGCAAAAAATATGAACTAGAAAAAAATAAAAAAGACATTATTGATAATAATTTTATATTATTTGAAGCAAATGGTAATGTTTTGTATTGATTTGACTGATTTATTAAATGGTGTGAAAATAGAAATATAAATCCTATTTTAGAATCAGATATTTATATAGATACTTTATGAAAATATCAAAAATATAAAAATGAAAATTGAATGATAAACTGAATAGAAAAAATTAAATCTACTTTTGAAGAAGTTTTTTTGGATGAAATTTATTATTTAGATTTTTATAGTATAGAAAAATATTGAAAAACTATGCTTTGAAATCTTATGCTATATGGTAAACAAAACTCTGATAAAGATATAATAGAAAAAATTATTTCACTCATCAAAATTCCAATTTTAGATTTTATAAATAAAAATAATATTGATTCTTTTGCATTTATTCCACCATCTATAAACAGAAAAATTCAAATAATGGATAAATTAAATAAAGGTTTAGATATAAAATTAAATGAATTAAAACTTATTAAAATTTTTAGAGATAAGATTGTTTCGCAAAAAAGTCTTTCAAAAAAAGAAGATAGAATAATAAATGCAAGGGAAACTATTTTTATAGAAAATAAAAATTTTAAATCAAATAAGATTTTGCTTATAGATGATGCTGTTTGATCTGGTTCAACACTAAATGAAACTGCAAAAAAAATAAAAGAATCTTGAATTTCAAATTATGTTATTTGAATAGCTATAGTTTGAAGTTTTAAGTGATTTGAAATAATAAATGAAGTATAAACTTAAACTTCACTTAAACAAAAAAGTTATTATAATGAAAAATATTATAATAACTTTTTTTATGAAAATCCTAATAATTGAAGATCATCCAAAACTTAGAGAAAATATAGCTAAATATCTAAAAGCTAATTCTTATTTATCAGAATCTGCTTTTAATTGACAGGAAGCTTTAGAGAAAATAGGTTTTTCTAAATATGATTTACTCATTTTAGATATAAATATGCCTATTATGGATGGTAGAGAATTTATGAAAAAATTTAGAGAAAAAAATAAAAAAACTCCAGTAATAGCACTGACTTCTAATTCTATGCTTGATGATAAAATAGAAATATTTGAACTTTGAGTTGATGATTATCTAACAAAACCTTTTGAACTAAAAGAATTAGAACTTAGAATAAAGGCATTACTTTCAAGAAAAGAAACTACAATTGATGATATTTTAAATATTTGAGATATAACTATAAATTATTCTTGAAAAAAAGTTTATAAAACCCCCCTTAATCTCCCCTTATCAGAAGGGAAAGAGCTACAAGAAATAAAATTTTCAAACAAAGAATATCTAATAATAGAATTTTTATCAAAAAATAAATGATACCCAAAAACAAAAATCCAACTTCTTGAACATGTTTGGTGAGAACAAGAAGAAAATCTAGAACTTTCATCAACTACACTTGAAGCTCATATTTCAACTATTAGAAAAAAACTTGGTAGTGATTTTATAAAAACTATTAGGTGAGTAGGTTATATTATAGAATAATTTTTTTGCTTATGAATTTTTCAAAAGAACATAAATTAGCTTTTAAAATAGCAATACTTCTATTTGTTTTTGCTATTGTGATTATGTATGTTTATACATTTTATAATCATAACTTTTCTTCAAATTACAAAAAATGAATTGGTTTATGAAAATCAAATACAAAATATTACATATTTGGTTTTTTAAGTATTTTTATATATTTTATCTCTTATTTTTTGGCAAGAACTACTATAAAACCTATAGAAGAAAATAACAAAAAATTAAAAGAATATAATCATAATCTAGCTCATGAAATCAAAACTCCAATTGCAGTTATTAGCTCAAATCTAGAATTACTTCAAATGTGATATGATAAAAATCTTATAACTTCAAGTTATGAAGAACTTAAACTTATGCAAGATATTACTGATAATCTACTTTTTTTAAGTGAAAATACTTATCTAAAAAATAAAGAAAGAATAAGTTTTAAAAATTTACTTGAAAAACATAAAAATGATGATTTACTAATTGAAGTTAAAGATGATTTTATAATTTATTGAAACAAGACTTTAATTGATAGACTTTTAAAAAATTTAATAGAAAATGCAAAAAAATATTGAATTAAAAATGAAATAATCTCTATTTTTGTAAATAAAGATTATTTTGAAATAAAAAATAAAATTGAAAATAATATTTCACAAAATGAGGTAAAAAAAATAGTAGATACTTTTTATAAACTCGAATTATCAAGAAATACTCCTTGATTTTGACTTGGACTTTCTATAGTAAAAAAAATATGTGAACTACATAATTTAAAAATAGAGATAATAGCAAAAAATTATAATTTTTGAGTGATAGTTAAATAATTATAAAGAAATATATATTCATAATATTTTTTTATGTTATAGGAAAATAAAAAATTAATCAGAGTTGCTTTTTATACTAGAGTATCAACAACCAAGCAAGCAAGAAAGAGACTAATTTTGACTTTATTAATGATTATGTGAAAATATGATTTTAATTAAAAAAGTGAAAATATATTTACTATTTTCACTTTTTTTCATCATTTTTTTAATTAGTCCGTAATTTCTTTTTCTAAAATTATTTCTTGTTTATTTATTCAAAGAATTTTATCTACTTGTTCACTTGAATATGTAGATATTTCATTTAGATTTATAAAAAAATGTCTATTTTTTCATAAAATATTAGATAAAACTTCAATAGCACTAAATGTTGTTCATTCCACTAATTCTAAAACTTCTTTTGAAATAGTTTTTGTTCCATCATATAAGACAACGGTAAGAGGAATATTTTCTTTAACTGTTAATTTATTTATCATAATTATATTTGTAATATTAAATAATAACTAGATAATATTTGTTATTGATTATATTGCAAGTAAGAATTTTGAAAATTATGCACAAAATGTTTTTATATAATGCTAAATTAGTATATCACAAAAATTATTTATAAAGATTAAAAAATCTTAATCTATCATTATATCAAACAGTATTCATATCTTCTATAACATTTTTTCATGATTTTAATCATTTTGCATCTATTATTTCAACTTTTAAAAGTTTAATTCAAGTAGCTTCTATTCAATCATAATGTGCAGAAATATACATTTTATATTTTTCTTGTTCTTTAATAATTAAATTATCAAAATTATGTAAAACCTCTCATCATCTTACTAATACTGTTTTATTAGTTCATAAATAATTATCTCAACTCTTTCAACTTCATCTATAAATATCAATTTGAGGGTAACCAATTTTATTAAATTCTCTAATGTTTTTATTAAAAGTTAGTTTAATTGTTTTAATTTGTATATCTTCATTTTTTCAAGATAAATTAATATCAGCAACATCTTTTCATTGATTTCATGATATATTAATATCATTTTCGTTTCTAACAAAATCATTAGTACCTTTATTTGTAGTTGCATTTTCACTTAAAAATAAATATAACCATCATTTATTAGTATTTGAATAATGATCTTCATTATTATTAGTATAATTTAATATATTTATATCTCACAATATTTCAGATATATCTATTTCTTCTTTTTGATTTTCTAATTCTCTTTTATAAAATAAAATTTTATTATTAATATTTCCTTCTAATAAATTAATTAAAATCTTACTATTAACACTTAATTTATCCCATTTTTTTTTCTTAATAAGAATAATTTTATTGTTTATTATTTCAAGTTTTTCAATTTTTATATTAATATCTGATATATTACTATCTAATTTATTATAAAAACTATTCATTTTATCTGTTATTATTGTTTGATTTCATGCATTTGTATGATTAAAAAATCCAAATGTTAAAAAAATAAACAACATTAATATAAGTAATTTTTTCATATAGCTTAATTAAAAAATAAAAATTAACCATTAAAGTATAATAATAAAATACTTAACTAATTTTATATCGGCCATTTTCAAATTCGACCACTTTTAGAGAAATTAAAATCAGGACTTAAAAACTTATAAAATTGAGATAAATAATTATTAGAAATAAGTTTAATAGAATTGATAGAAAAATCAATTTTATTTTCTACAATCATCATTTTAACATTGATAATATTGTTATAATCTTGAATATTTCATGCTTATCTAGAAAATAGCAAAACTTAAAAAAGTTACTATTTTTTTTGTAAAAAGTAATGTTTTTTGAAAAATAGCAAAATCTCTCTTACCCAAAAGTTAAAATAAAACTTTTAGTTAAAATGCTCTAGCAACAATAACAGCAACATTATTTGGATTTTTTACTTTTAATAATTTATCAGTAAATTGTCATTCAAATGGTATACATCTAGTTGTAGCTTTAAATTTTTCTTTAATTTCTACTTCAAACTTAGGATTTTTATCCCATTCATAAATAGCAAATTTTCAGTCTTCAAGTGCTGTTCAAATTTCTTCAATAGAATAACAAGCTACAACATTTGATTGTAATCTTTCTCTACTTCTTCTGAATAATTCATTTTGTCATTCATCTAACATTTTATTTATAGTTTCTTCCAAATCAATAAGTGAAACAACTACTTTTTCTCATGTAATTCTTGAAGCTACAACACAATTATTGTTTTCAATATCTCTTTCTCAACATTCAATTCTAATAGGATATCCTGATAATTCAAAATCAGTAATTTTCTCTCAGAGTCTTACATCTCTATAATCAATTAACACTTGTGAATTATCTCAAACAATTTGTTTAAAATATTCTCATTTAACTGGAGATAAAATAGTAGATTTAGTAATTATTGAAGACAATTTTTGTATATATTCATTTACTTTTGCTTTATTTTCTTTTCAATAAATTGGTAATATTACAGCTTTATATTCAGATAATTTTGGAGGAATAATAAGTCATTTATTATCACTATGAGATGAAATTAATCATCCAATACTACGAGTAGACATTCACCAAGAAGTATAAGCAGGATGAGATGTTCCTCAATCTCTATTTTGGAAACTTACATCAAATTGTTTCATAAATCATTCTCAAAGAATATGAGAAGTACAAATTTGTAAAGCCCAACCATTACTCATCATTGGTTCAAAAGTAAAAGTAGAATCAGCTCAAGAAAATTTTTCTGATTCAGATTTAGTTCAAGCAATTCAATCTATCGCAAATAATTCTTTAAAAGTTTTTATATAAACATTATTTAAAATTCATAATGAAAAATCATATGCTTCTTTAGAAGTTTCATGAAGAGTATGTCATTCTTGCCAATAAAATTCTGCTGTTCTCAAAAAAGGTCTAGTTCTTTTTTCCCATCTCATAACATTTACCCATTGATTATATAGTAATGGTAAATCTCTGTAACTCACTAAATTACCTTTAAAAAAATCACAAAACAAAGTTTCAGAAGTAGGTCTGATAGCTAATTTTTCTTCTAAATCTTTACCTCATCATATTGTAACTAATGCTAATTCTGGAGCAAATCATTCAACATGATCTTTTTCTTTTTCAAAAAAAGACATAGGAATTAACATAGGTAAATATAAATTCTGTACTCCCATAAGTTTAATTATTTTATTTACTTCTTCTTTTGTTTTTTCCCAAATAGTTACAGTTTTTGGCAAAAATGTAATACATCCTGGAACAGGCGAATACTCAAACATATTTCATGTTTTTGCTACATCTAAATACCATTGAGAATAATCCTTTTCTTTTGGTGTTAATTTAATTTTTGATAAATTATTTTGCATATTTTTATAATTAATAAATAAAAACGAATTTTAATTCCACTAATTTTAAAACTTCTTTTGAAATAGTTTTTGTTCCATCGTATAAGACAACGGTAAGAGGAATATTTTCTTTAACTGTTAATTTATTTATCATAATTATATTTGTAATATTAAATAATAACTAGATAATATTTGTTATTGATTATATTGCAAGTAAGAATTTTGAAAATTACATAGAAAGTATAATACATTT
>DIUG01000055.1 GCA_002422305.1 Patescibacteria group bacterium UBA6164
TCATCTTTTTTTTGTTCCATTGGAAACGATTATTGTTATAATAGAATATATAATTTTTAATTAAATTTTCAACATCTTTTAAATTTTTACAATTAGATAAATCAATTTCATCTTTTAGATGTCAGAAAAAAGATTCAGTAGGAGCATTATCTAAACAATTTCATTTTCTAGACATGGATTGAATAACTCATTTTTTCTTTAATAATGTTTGATAACTAGGATTTGTATAATGAAATCCTTGGTCTGAATGAATAATGCTTCATTCTAAGTTTATCTTAGTTGATTTAATAGTTTCTAAAACGAAGTTTAATCATAAATTACTAGAAACTTTATATGAAATTACTTCTCAAGTTACCATATCTTTTAATATTGATAAATAACATCTTAATCAGTTATAATACAAGTATGTAATATCTGTTCATAATTTTTCAAATGCATTTAATCATCTAAATTGTCTTTTTAAAATATTTGGACAAGTTCTATGTTCTTGAGTTGCTTTAGCTATTTTTAAGTAAGGTTTTTTTATTCTAATCTTTGTTTTTAATGAATATTTTTTCATAATTCTATGTACTTTTTTAGAATTCATTATTATTCATTTTTCTTTTAAATCCATAGTTATCATACGATATCAGTGTTTAGAATTAAATCTTAAAAATTCATTTTTTACTATTTCTACATCAGATCTTTCTCTTTGTTCTTTTGTATTATTTATTTCTATTAGTTTCTTATGTTTATAATATCAAGAAAGAGAAATTTCAGCTAATTTACATAAAATTTTAACATCAAACTTTAAAGATAATTTATATATTGTTTCAAATCTACTTGTTTTAGGGAAATCAATTTTTAAACATTTTTTCTAATTCTTCAAGATATGCTAATTTTGTTCTTAAATATTCATTTTCTTGTTCTAAAGTCATATTATCAAAATCTATTTTTTCTTTTTTAGTTTTTCATTTTTTTTCTTCTATTACTCATTTTTGTTTTATATTTCTTTTCCATCTTGATATTGAATTTTTAGGAATATCTGAATTTATTACATATTTTGGGAATCACAATCTTTCAAATATTTCTTTTGAAAATATATCTTTATTCGTTAATTCTATTGCTTTTATTTTACATTCTTTTGTGAATACAATATGTCTTTGAATAACATTTTTTACATATTTATTAGCTTTAATCTCTTCTATTTGAGCTTTAGTATAGTTTATTTCTGTCATAATATTATTTTTAAAAAGTAATTACTTTATTTTATTATATTCATAACAAAAAAAGTAGAATGTTTTTTTTACATTCTACTTTCTAGGGGGCATATCATATTTTCGGTGATTTTTTTGTTGATTTTTATCTTGTTTTTCTTAGTCTAATTCTATTTATTAATTCAAGTTACGAAATTAAATTCGCTTTAAAATAGGTATTAATTAAAATGAAGTTCATAAAATTTTACATACTAACTTAAAGAATTATGAACTTCGAAAACAATAATAATCATAAAGACTTAATTGTAAAAATATTTTGTATAATTGATGATTTAATAAAAATGTTAAAAACAAAAATATTATGAAAATAAATCTTGAAAATTCTAAGTTTTCACTAGCTGAATCATATGTTGTATCAATATCAACAATTACTTTTTTAGTATTCTTTTGTTAAATTCTAATTTTTCTGTATTATTCATTGGAGTATAAAGTTAGTTTTAAAATACACACTATATGTGTTTGTTTTGTAATTCTATTTTATACTCCTTTAAAAGTTTTTATGAAATTTGTAGGATTAATACTATTAGAGTGTATAAAAATATTTCAGTTATTTTGATTAAATAAGTTATTATAATTTTCATTTTTATTCTTTTAAAGTTGGTACTCATTTAGTAACATCAGAACAACTATTTAAAAAATCTCTAAATGCAAAATCCATTTCACGAGTATGAAATCTAGAGTATAGAAGTATTATGGATAATAATACTATAAGTGTGTATAAAAATACTCTAATAATCTTTATACTATATTTTAATATATTACTTTCCATCAAAAATAGTTAGCATTAGGATATTGACTTATTAGGTCAGATAGTTTTTTATTAAGTGTATCTGTTGAGTGATAAGTTACATATATTTGACTTGTGCTTGTTCATGTTTTACTTGTTATAACCATTGAATGATCTATAGTTCAGTCTTTAGTCCAATCAATTTGAATTAAATCTCAAATTTGCATTTCTCAATATGTTAATGCAGATGAAAATCTATTTGTATAATATTTGGCATGTTCAAAAAAATTATTTGCTCATCACCATGTATAACTAGGCTCTGCATTAGAAGTATTAGCATAATACCAATTTTTCTTATCTATTTTACCTAATAATCAACTTACTATATATGGTAATCATCAAGTTTGTAATACTTGAGATGTAAAGTTTGTACAATCATTTTTTCATATATAAAAATTGTAACTAGGATTTCTTCCATAAGCCCAATTTATTGCATAATTTACAGCATTTGTTCTATTGTAAGTAGAAGATATACTAGCTAATGAAACTAAGTTACTTTGTAAAGTTTCAGTTGATGAACTACTTTCAACCATACCAGTAGTATTTAATGCTACTGGTTCTCTATCCATTATCATTATAAACTCATCTAATATAATTTTATCTTTTTTATTTTTTACTTTTCAATTTTCAATTATTTTTTTAGCACTACTTATAAATTCTTCATTAGATGATAATGATTGATTAGTAATTTTTTCAATTAAACTTTTTCATCTTTTAGTAATTTCTGCTTCATATTCTGGGAAAAATCAATTTGCAGTATTTATTAATGTAAAATTTATAATAAATATAACAAAAAATATATATTTTTTCATTTAATTAATTTAAAGAATTATAATAGTGTTTTGCAAAACATTTACAATATATATATATATATGTATATTGCAAATGTTTTTGACTTTTTTTTATATAGCAAACTTTTTTATATAAAAAGAGAGTTATTTTATGTGATTTAAAAGCCTAAAATATATATAAAAATATAATGTAATATGTCAAAACATTTTTTGCATAATTTTTCAAATTAGAATATTTAGTAACTAAATTGATACAGAATTTTTATGTCGATTTTTAGTTTTTCTAAAGGAGTAAATCTTAAATCCTTGTGAAAATAAAAATATTCTAAATATTTTATCATATATTTTATTTAGATGACATTTCTATTTTAATGCATGGTGAAATTTTAAAGTGAACTTTAACAAAAGAGACAATAAAACTTTATTTTTTTTAAAAAATACCTAAAATAACAACTAATTTATTATTTATTATTATTATATGCATAAAAATAAAAACATAACTTTAAAAAAAGAAAATTTAGAAATATATTATGAAGAGTTTAAAAATGAAAGCAATATTAAATCATTATGAACTATTGTTATATTACATTGATGGTGATGAAGTAGTCATAATTGGTTAATGGTATGAAAATTATTATTTGAAGCTTGATTTGATCTTATTATACCTGATTTGCCTGGTTTTTGAAAAACAAAAATAAATAAAGTATATGAGTTAGAAGATTATGCAAATATAATAGAACAATTTATAAAAGAATTAGATTTAAAAAATATTATACTTTGGTGACATAGTAATGGTTGAGCAATTAGTATTCAAATAGCTATTAGAAATAATATAAATATCTCTAATTTAATACTAAATAATTCTGCATGAATTAGAAATGATACAAAAAGAAGTTTGAAAAGAAAAATATTGAATAATTTCACAAAAGTAATAAAAAAAGTTTTGTCAATAATTCCTCCTCGTAAAAATTGGAATAAATCAAATAATTACTATAAAAAAATCAGAAAGTTATTTTATAAAGCTATTTGATGACAAGATTATTTAAATGCTGAAAATAATCCATTTTTAAAAGAAACATATTTAAATATGATAAAAAATGATTTATCTAAAGATGTTTTTAAAATTAAACAAAATACATTATTGATATGGTGAAAAAATGATAGATATACTCCTTTAAATGATTGATTATATTTGAAAGATAATATAATAAATTCTAAAATAATTATTTTAGAAAATGAAAAACATTGAATTCACTTAACAAGTCCTGAAAAACTTGTAAATACTTTTTTAAATAATATATAATATGATATTTGAACATAAAATGACTATTGATCATTATTTACTATTAATTTTAACTATATTACCATTTATTTATAAATATAATTTTTGGTTTTATGTTATACAATTAAAAGAATACAGATGGGATAGATTTAGAGAATATTTAAATACTCTACAATGAAAAAATGCAATTATAAATATATGGTCAGTTATAGAATTTCCACTATTATTAATTTCATTTTATGTTTTTTATGATGAATTATTTGAAATAATTTTATACCCTGTAGTATTTTATTTTTTATTAATGCAAAATTTATTTGTATTTAGAAAAATACTTAAATCTAATTTTTTAAAACCAAAAATAACAAGTAGATTATTACTAACCCAAATATTATTAATTATATCAATTATTATAAGTATTTGAGTTCTAGATTTGTTTGAAATTTCAAATTATTTATATACTTATATACTAACAGTATTTTTATTTTTACCATTTATAATATTTTTTATTATATTATTAACATTACCATTTGTACATTACAAGAAAAGAAAAATCATAAATACAGCAATAAAAAAGACAAAAATGTATAATCAACCTATAAAAATAGGTATTACTTGAAGTTATTGAAAATCATCAGTAAAAGAATTTTTATCATCTATATTAGAACAAGAATGAAATACACTTAAAACTCCTGAAAATATTAATAGTGAGCTTTGAGTTTCAGATTTGATAATAAAAGAATTAAATAATGATTATAAATATTTTGTAGCTGAAATGTGAGCTTATAGAGTAGGAGAAATTGATTTATTATGAAAAATAGTAAATCATAAATATGGTTTTTTAACTGCTATTTGAAATCAACATTTATGATTATTTTGATCAATAAAAAATATTATAAAATGAAAATCAGAAATAAAAAATAGTGTAATAAAAAATAATTGAATTTTATATGTAAATTGGAATAATCCAGATATAAGAAATATAAATTTTCCTAATAATTTAAATATAGTGAAATATTGAAATTTTGAATGATCAGATACGAAATTTGAAATTTTATGAATAAAAGAATGAAATACTAAAATTATTTATGAGTATAAATGAGCAAAAACTATATTTTTTATACCTTTAATATGAGAACATAATATAATAAATATTTCATGAGTAATTGCTTTTTGTTATGATATATGATTAAAAACTTCAGATTTAAATAAATATATAAAAAATATAGAATCTCCTAAAAATACTCTTACGATAAAAAATTATGAAGATTTTATTTTAATAGATGATACTTATAATTTATCTGAAGCATGATTATTTGCTTGAATAGAAGTATTAAATAGTTTCAAATTAGAAAAAATACTTGTAGTAGATGATATACTAGAATTATGAAAAAAAGCTAATAAAATACACTTTGAAATATGAAAAACAATAGCTATAGAAAAAAATATAGACAAAATATTATATGTATGAAGTAATTATAAATTACATTTCTTAAAATGATTAATTGATTGATGATTTGATAAAGAAAATATTATAACTAAACTACCAGAAAAAATATCAAATAATGTAATATTATTTGAGTGAAGGAATTCTTGAAAATATCTAAATAATATAATTAAAAATGTTTAAAAAAACTTTAATGTCTGAATTTTTTACAACTATAAATCTCAATATTTTTTTAAGAACTTTATCTTTTCTAACATATAAATTACCATTTATAAGATATGGTAAATATGTAGAAAATTTAGAAAATGGATTTTTATGATATATATGAAACTTTGATTCAAGAATCATATCATTCTATAATTGAAGAAGTGCTATATATCATTCTTTAAAAATGATTTGAGTAACAAAAAATGATGAAGTAATAGTATCATGATATACTTGTGTATCAGTTTCAAATGCTGTTATTCAAAGTTGAGCTAAAATAATATATTCAGATATAGAAAAAAATAATTTATGATATGATCTAAAAAAACTAAAACAAAATATTACAAAAAATACAAAAGTAATAATTGTACAATATACTTTTTGAAAACCAAATAATATAGAAAAAATTATTGAATTAGCTAAAGATCATAAAATATTAATAATAGAAGATTGTGCTCATAGTTTATGAAGTAAAATAAAATGAAAAAAATTGTGAAGTTTTTGAGATTTTTCAATTTTTTCTATTGGAAGAGATAAAGTAATATCATGAATAACTGGTTGATTTTTGATTATTAATAATCAAAAATATTTTAACAAAATAGATTCTATAAAAGAAAAACTAAATATGCCTCCTATTTGATTAACATTTAGAAATCTATTTTATAATATTGTAGCATACAAATCTTATAAATTATATGATTTTTTTAGCTTATGAAAAATGATTATATTTTTATCTAGAAAATTTAATATAATTACTGAAATCCTTACTGAAAAAGAAAAAAAATGTAATTTCAAAGAATTTAATTATAAATTATTAAATTCATCAGCATTTTTAGCTTTTAAAGAATTACAAAAAATAAAACTTACAAACATATATAAAATATCTATTGCAAATTATTATAACAATATGATAGATAATAAATATATAAAAATATTATTTAAAGAAGAAAAACAAAATAAAAATAATTATTTTAGATATCCTATATTATTAGAATCAGAAGAGATAAAAAAGGAACTATATCATTATATGAAAAAAAATAATATTTTATTATGAAAATCATGGAGTGGTATAAATATTGTTCCAGAATGAGTTAATTTAACTAATACAAATTATATTTTATGAAAATGTTTGGTAGCAGAAAATATTAGTAAAAGAATTTTAATATTACCAAATCATTCTCTAATTACATTCAAAGATATAAAAAAAATAGTACAATTATTAAATAATTTTAAAAAATAGATGTATAAAATAAAAGAAATATTAATAAAAGAAAATCGGAATAGTTTTATAATAAATACTGATTTTGAGTTTTATAGTTTTTTACAATCTTGGGAATGGTGAGAATTTCAAGAATTGTGATGAAAAAAAATAGTTAGATATTGAATTTATGACGGAGCAAAACTTATATGAGTATTTTTAGTTATAAAAGTAATAGCAAAAAGATGAAAATATTATTTTATACCACATTGACCATTAATAAAATGAGATTTTTTTAAAATTTTTACAAAAGTAATAGACGATTTAAAAGTATTTGCAATACTTGAAGATATGAGTTTTATTAGATTTAATTCTGCTGTAAAAAATACTATAGAAAATAGGGAACAATTTAAAAAATTGAAATTTATAAATGCACCAATGCATGAACATGCAGAAGATACACATTTATTAAATCTAGAATTAACAGAAGAAGAATTATTAAATAATATAAAGAAAAAAGACAGATATTATATCAATAGAGCAAAAAAAGAGTGAGTACAAATTAGAATAGATAATAAAATAGACCATATAAATGAACTCATATATATGCATAAAAAACATGCTAATCGTATTGATGGTAAAAAACAATATTCAGCATTTAGTGAAGATTTTATAAAAAATCTTTATAAAGTTTTTTGAAATAATATTTCTACTATATCTGCATCTTATAATTGAAAAATAGAATCTATACTTATGACTATTAGATTTTGAAAGTTTTGTGTATATTATGTAGCAGCATCTGATATAAAAAATCCTAAATTTTCACCAAATTATTTATGTCAATGGGAAGCTATAAAAAAAGCTAAACAAGACTGATGTACTATCTATAATTTTTGGTGAGTTTCTCCCGATAATAATCCAAAACATCCAATAGCATGAGTTTCTCAATTTAAAAGAAAATTTGCATGATATGATTATAGTTTATTACATGCACAAGACTTAGTTTTATCTATTTCTTATTATTTAAATTGGATAATAGAAACTTTTAGAAGAATAAAAAGATGATATTATTATAAAAAACCAGAATAATTTTCTGAAGTTTTAAGTTCAAATAAAAAAAACAACAAAGTTGTTTTTTTTTATTTTTATATTATATCACTTCATGCCACTAATCTACTTGTTCTTCATTCTAAATTTTCATTTAAATAAATTATTTTAGAATTATCATTAGCTCATATATTTCATAAAGTTTCTATTCTAGAAGAGTCCAATAAAAAATTTAATACTTTTTCAGCATTCAAAGATGTATCTGCTTGTTTTATCATATCAACTGATTCTTTAAATCATTCAGCTATTTTCATCCTTTGTCATGCCATACCTTCTCATAAAAGTATTTTTGATTCTTTTTCTGCTTCAGCTTGTTTTACTTGCATTATTTTTTTTGCATCCGCTTCATTAAAAGCAGCTTCTTTAAATTTTTCAGTTTCAACTATTTTATTCATAGCAGCCATTACTGTACTTTCAAGTTTAACATCTCTTACTTGAATAGAATCTAATTTATATCAAAATGTAGATAATTTTAATCTTAATCTTTCTTCAATAGATTCACCTATTTCTTCTCTTTTTGCAAATATATTTTTATGTGTAAAAGTAACAATCATAGCTCTTAATTGTTCATCAATAGTTGCTCTCATCATTGTTCTAGGATCGTCTATACTATAAACTGATTTATATATATTTCATGATTCTCAATTAGTTCAATCATCTTCTACATAATATATTACATTTAATCATATATATGCTGTAACATTATCTTGAGTAACTCATTCTACTTCTACTGGAAAATTTTTTCTAAATAAATCTTGTTTAATAGTTTTTGTAACAAAAGGTATAACTAAATTAAATCATTGTGTTAAAACTCAAGTATATTTACCAAAAACTTCCTTAGTTCTAACAGTATTTGGTTTTACAATTACAATTCATGAATACAATAAAAATATAAAATACACTATACTTATTACTTTTCAAGGTTCACCACCAATAAAAAATAATAAAATACCTAAAATAATTTCAAATATTAGTATAATAAATCACATAAAATTAATAATTAAATAATAAGTGAACCTAATATATATATTTTTTTTATTTTTACAAAAAAAAAGGTTCTTTTTCTACAATTTAATAAAATAGATTTGTTAAATTTATGATTTTGCATATACATATAGTTATAATTAAGGAATTATTTATTTAAAATAACTAAATAACATATGCAAAACAATCTATTAAATACACTTATAGAAGTATTAAAACAAGATGATAGATTTATTTCTACAGATGGAATTTTATTAAAAAATACAATTAGAGAAAAAGCTCTAAAACTTGATGAAAAATTGATTTCTCTTTTACTTGATAATGAAACTTTAAGAGAAAAGTTTTTTATAAAAATAAATGTAGGGATGAAAAATTTTTCATCTCTAGTTTTTGATAATAATAAATTTATCAAGTTTATAAACAATAAAGAGTTTTTACCTGATAGTTACACAAGTTTTAAAAATAAAATAGGTTTAACAAACTCAAGCGGTGATTTTATAGCTTCTTCAAATGAAGTTGTTTTAAGTTTTCCTTTTAAAGATTGTGTTTTAGCTTGATGACAAGATAAAGATGAACAAAAAAGAGATGAAGTTTTTTATAATGAAATACTAGGAGCAGATGATATAGATAGATTGTTTGATAAAAAAGTTTTTACTAATGCAAAAAGAATATGATTTAATGTAGAGACAAAGCAATGCTTTGTCTCTACAAAACTAGAATGATTTAATAGAGATGAAAACGGGACAATTTCAGACAACTTAATAATCAAATGAAATAATCTTTTAGCACTACACTCTTTAAAATCAAATTTTGCTTGAAAAATTAAGTTAATCTATATTGATCCACCTTATAATACGGGAAATGATAGTTTTAAATACAATGATAAATTTAATCATAGTACTTGGCTTACTTTTATGAAAAATAGGCTTGAGGTAGCAAAAGAATTGTTAAGAGATGATTGAGTTATTTTTGTGCAATGTGATGATAATGAACAGTCATATTTAAAAATTCTTATGGATGAAATATTTTTAAAACAGAATTTTATAAACAATATTTGTATAAAATCTAGGTGATGAATTTCAAATGATAAAATTATTTCATTAAACCATAATTTTATATTATTTTATGCTAAAAATTATGAAATAATTCATAAAATGAGAAATGAAATTTGAATAGAAAAAACAGAAGATGACTTTTAAAATAAGATGAAAAGATATTTCAAAGAAGTTTTGAATAAAAGAAAATGATAAATTTATATCTTATTTTGTTATATTAAGTATTTTTAAAGAAAAACTTATTTGTAATTTTGCTTTTGAAGAAAAAATTTTTAAAAAGATAAAACAATACAGTATAGATTTTAACTTATTTTGACAAAAAAAAGAAACCTTCCACAGTGAGCTTGAATCAGAGGCTTGGAAAGTATTAGTAAATCCATTATATAAAAAATATGTTAAAAAGTCAAATTTTTAATGATAATTAAAAAATAAAATATGAAAAAAGCAGATGAATTACTTATTTTTCAATGAAAAAATTGAGAAATAATATTAAAAGAAGATATACAAAATGAAACTATTTGGGCAAATTTAGATCAAATAGCTTATTTATTTGGTCGTGATAAATCAACAATATCAAGACATATTAAAAATATTTTTAAAGAAGAAGAACTTGATGAAAAAGTGGTTGTTGCATTTTTTGCAACAACCACTAAACACTGATATATAAAGGGAAAAACTCAAACAAAACAAGTAGAATATTTTAACCTTGATATGATTATTTCAGTTTGATATAGAGTAAATTCAAAAGTTGCTACAAATTTTAGAAAATGGGCAACTTCAGTTTTAAAAGAACATATAACGAATTGATTTACTATAAATAAAAATAGAATTAGTAAAAATTATGAATTTTTTTTACAAGCAGTTGAAGATTTAAAAAAACTTACAAATTGACAAAATATTTGAAATGATGAAGTTTTAAATTTGATAAAATCTTTTGCAAATACATGGTTTAATTTAGAAAATTTTGATAGATGAAATTTGCCAGAAAAATGATTTACAAAAGATAATATAAAATTAGAAGCAAAAGAACTTTATAAAGATATTGAAATATTAAAAAAAGATTTGATAGAAAAATGACTTGCAACTGACTTTTTTGCACAAGAAAAAAATATTTGAAACTTAGAATGAATTTTTTGAAATATATTTGCAAGTTTCGGATGAATTGATTTATATGAAACTATTGAAGAAAAAGCATCAAATTTATTATATTTTGTAATTAAAAATCATCCTTTTAATGATGGGAACAAAAGAACATGAGCTTTTTGTTGGTAATTACCTAAAATCTGTGGA
>DIUG01000027.1 GCA_002422305.1 Patescibacteria group bacterium UBA6164
CCACAGATTTTAGGTAATTACCAATAAATTATATAAAAGTATTTTATTTTATTCCTATTTATTATTATATTTAATTTATGTATTATTTACAAAATATTACATAAATTATGAAATAATATATTTATTTTATAGTTTATTTATAATTCTTTCTTTTTCTTTTTGATGATTTAGTTCACATAAATATTGATTATTTAAATGAAATTTATATTTTTTAATACCAGTTTTATTATTACTAATAAACTTAGCTGATTTTACAAAAGATACATTTTTTTCATTAATAATTACTTCTATTTTGTTTTGTTCTTTTTATTTTTGAGTATTTATAAATTGATTTTTTATACTTCTATCTAAAGAAAAACAAGAAAATAAAATAAATTTCCCTCATATTTTATCATATATAATATGAACAGTTTGAATAATTACATTATTAGTACTTTTAAAACAATTATTTGGTGTTTATGAATTAACTAAGCTTTCATTATTATTTTTTTAAAAATTATAAATTTAATCAGCTTAATCTAAATTTTAATGAAAAATATTATATTACAAAAAACTTGCAAAAACACAAAAAAAATCTATAATTAATTTTCCTTAAACAAAGATGGTATAAAATTATGATAAAAAGTATAATTATAGAAGTAGCTTATAAAGATTTACCTCTTTCTAAAAACCTTATTGGTATAAAAATACCACTAGCTGTACCTTTTTGTCCTATAGCAAGTCATAGATTTATATGGGACGAAAAAACTGGAAAAACAAGTAAAAATTTGTCATTTTGTGTAAAAATGGATGATTTACTTGATACAGTAAAAAATATATGTGAAAAAACTTATCTTATTTTGAAGGAACAACAATTAGGTAATACTTTGGTTCTACAGTCTAGTTACTGCAGACTCTCAAGGTAAAACAAAAAAGAACACCAAAGCTAAGCTTTGGTGTTCTTTAATTTTATAATTAAAACATTATAAATTTTACTTAACTTTTATTAAATCATCTTTTCAATATAAAAATAAACTATAATAAAGAGAAGGTATTACAAATAAAGTCATTGTAGAACCTGCAATCAATCAAAAAACTATAGTAAATCATAATCAAGCCCAAAATTCATCTTGTAAAGCTAGTGGTAATACTCAAAAAACAGTTGTGAGTGTGGTTACTATTATTGGTTGTAGTCTAGATTTTCATGCTCAAATTACACTATGAATATTATCTATTCATTTTTCCAAATTTTTATTTATTCTATCTATTAATATAATAGCATCATTTACAACAACTCAAGTCATAGCTATAAATCAAATCATAAATGTTATACTATAAGGGTTTCATGTTAAAAATAATCAAATATTTACTCATATAATAGCAAGAATAACAGAATATAATATTATAATCGGTTGTATAAAACTATTAAATTGAAAAACTAAAATAGAAAACATAAGAAATAATGCTATAAAGAAAGATACAAAAACAGATTGAATTAAATCAGCATTCTCTTGATTTTCTCATCATTTTTCAAAATTAATACCTTCAGGAAAAATATAATTTTTTGAAAAATCATCAATTTTAGGCTGAATAAAAGATGGTAAAACTCATATATCTAAATCAGCTTCAACTGTAATAGTAATTTTTCAGTTTTCTCTAGTAATAGAAGAAACAGACTTAGTAAATTCATAATTTGCAAAGTCTCAAACTCTTATTTTTCATATATTAGTATTTATAATAAGATTATTTATATCATCTGGACTAAGTTCATTTTGAAATTGTTCTATTTTTAAAACTATGTCATTATTTTCATATTGTGATTTTATACTTCATGCTTTTATTCAATTTGTATATAAATAAACCTCATTTAATATATCATTTGGAGTTAATCATAATTGAAATAATTTATCCTTATCAAATCTAAATATAAATTGTCAAGGAGATTCTTGACTAGTAGAAGAAATATTCCTTGTTCAATCTATTGTTTTAATATAATCTCTAAATATATTTGCAGTATTTTTTAATTCATCTACTTTTGAAGAACTATTTGCTATTAGTTTTATTCAAACTGCTTTTCAGCTAGGTGGTCAATTAGAAATAGTTTTAATAGAAACATTTAATCATTCTTTTTCTAAAATTTTTAATTTTTCAATTATTTCACTCTCTAAATCAAAAACATTTTTAAGTCATAATTTTTCTCTTTCATTTTTTCATATAAGCTCTATACTTATATCTATTTTATTTCATGAAACATTCATATTATAAACTTTTAATTCATCATATGTATTAATAATTTCATCTATTATTGGTAAATACTTAAGTAAAAATTCTTTATTTGTTCATTCTTTAGCTTCTATAGTAGCAAGAATAACTCAATTATCTGATTTTGGAAAAAGAATAAATCATATTTTTGGAGAAAGAAAAATAAAAGTTAAAATTAAAATTAAAATAGGTAAAAAAATAAACATTCTTCTCGCAAAATTATTTAAAATTACTTTTTTTAATAAGTTATAATATAATAAAGACATACTTCTAAGTATTTTATCTCTAATTGTTACTTTATCTTTTAATTCTAAAGTCTTTCCTTCTCTTTCATAAGCTAAAAAATCTTTTTGTTTTTGATTAAAAGTAGCTTCTAATTTCTCATCAATATGATAATATTTACTATCATGAGCAAATTTTATAAATAAAGTAGCACTAACCGTTAATGCTAAAAATAAAGCTGCTAATAATGTAATAAAAACTGTTATAGGTATGTATGCTAAAAATTTTCACATAACACCGGGTAAAAACATCAAAGGTAAAAATACTACTAATGTAGTCAATGTACCTGAAATTAAAGGAGCTTTATAATCCATAATTGCTAATAAAGCTGCTGTTTTTTTATTATATCACATTTTAATTTTTTCACTTGCTGCTTCTACAATAACAATAACAGTATCTATAGCTATTCATAAAGTTAATACTAATGAAAAATTAGTAAGAAAATTTAGAGAATAACCTAATATATACAAAACTATAAAAGTTACAAAAAATGATAATGGTATTAAAATAGAAGCTATTATAGATTCTTTAAATCAAACAAATATAAATATAGTAATAAATACTAATAATAAAGTCGTAATAGCTGTTTTTGATAAATTTTCATAATCATCAATAATTATTTCTGATAAATCATTTACATAAAATATATCTAATCAACTAAGATTTGAATCATTTTTTAAAAATTTTTCTAATTTATCTTTTGCTACTCAAGAAATATCAAAAATATTTTTTCCCTCATTTTTGTTAAACAAAAGAGAAGTATAATTTAAATTTGTATTATTTTGAAATCCTAATTTCTTTATAGAATTTTCCTTGTATTTTGTTTCAATAATAGAAATATCTTTGAGTTTAACATTAGAAGATCAAGAACTTCTTATTACTATATTTTTTAATTCTTCTATATTTTTTAATTCTCATTCAAATCTAAAATCATAATTTAGATCTCAAATAACATAATTACCTATTGGAGTATTTTTATTATAATTTCTAATTATATTTGATATTTGTGCTATAGATAAATTTAATTGTTCCAATTTATTTTTATCTATCAATATATTTATTTCATAATCACTATTCCCTGTTCATAATCAAGTAAGTCTATTTAATCATCAAAGCTCTATTGATGATAAACCTTGAATTTGTCATTCTAAAGAATTTTTTATATATTGAGCTTTACTTGTTAGATCAAAATCTGAAAATTTAGTAGCATCTCAATAAAGTAAAACCTCAAACATCAAATCACTATTTGTAGAAAGTTCAACTATATTCGGATCATTAGCATCATTTGGTAAATCTACTTTATCTACTGCATCTTTTATATCTGTTAATGTATCTCTAATATTTGCTGAATTATCTAATTCTACAGTAATACTTGATATTCATATTCAAGAAACAGAAGTTATTTTTTTAATTCAATTAACATTTTTTATCTCCTTTTCTATTTTATCAGTAATAAGTGAATCCATATCATTTGGACTAACTCATTGATATATAGTTGTGATTCAAATAATACCAAATTTTATATCTGGACTTGATTCTTTAGGAATACTTAACATAGAAAATATTCAAGCAATAACTATTAAAAAGATTAATAAATATGAAACTCTAAATTTTCTTACCCAAAAACCAAAAAATCATTTTTCTAAATTCTTAATTATTTTTACTATATTAGTATTCATTTTTTTATTTAGTTTTTAAAATAAATTTTTCTTTATCAAAATTATCTACATAATTTAATATAATATTTAAATCATCTTCGAGATCTCAAATTATTTCTACTTTATCACCATAAATTTCTCAAGTTTTAACTTCTACTTGTTTTATAGTACCTTCTTTTGAATAATAATTTAAAGTTCAAATTCAAGAATTATTTATCTTTATTGAATTAATAGGAACTAATTTATTATATATAGTTATTGGAATTTCTAAACTCAAAATATTTCATATATATGTAACTTGTCAAGGAAAAACTATTCTTGCTTGGTATTTAAAATTAGCATCTGCATTTCTAGATATAGAATAAATATTTCAAGTATGGGTTTTAATTCAGTCATAATAATAAGCCTTTACATCTTCATTTATATAATCAAGCTCTTCTTTTGTAAATGATATTTTTACCTCATTTGATGATTCATTTAATATACTAAATAATGGAGATGATGGAGAAACTTCTTGTCACCTATCAATTAAAATATCTGAAATAGTTCAATTTATAGGTGATTTAATACTAAGTTTATTTAATTGATCTAAAGCTTTAGAATAAGCTATTTCAGCATCTTTAACTCTTAATTCAGAATCTCTAACTCTACTCTCAGCATCTTTAACTTTAATTTCAGCATCAACAATTGCCGATTTAGAATTTTCTATTTTAATTTCAGCATCAACAACTGCCGACTTAGAATTTTCTACTTTATTTTCAGCATCAACAATTGCAGAATCAGCATCTTTCATCGAAACTTCTAAACTTCTTAATGTTAATTCCATATTAGAAATTGATTCATTTAAAGTAGCTTTATTGTTTTCTATACTTAAATTAAGACTAGATTTATATATATTCTTATCTTTTTCTAAATTTTCTATTTGTTTTAGTAAAGAAGCTTGTGAATTTTTATATGTTTCTAAAAAAGAAGATATACTATTTCAAAGAGATATTAATTGAGATTTATTAGAATTATGTATATTTCTAAAAAGTGAAATATTTGTTTTATATCAAGAAATTTCTAATTGACTTATAGCTCAAACACTTTCAACAGTATTTGATAATGTAGTATCTAAACTATTTAAAAAATCATTTATTTGAGAATATGATAAATTTAAAATATCTATAGTATTTCTATAACTAACTTCGTTATCACTATCAATTTTCATGTATTTTAAATCATTATTTCTATAATTAATCATTTTTCTAAGTAAATCTTCTGATTGAATTTTTTGAGAAGAATTTTTAGCTCATAAATATATTTCATAAGAATTATTTTTATCCTTATTTAAATTAGTTATTCAAAGAATTTCATCTCAAAAATAAATAACATCATCCATATAATTTTTTAAAACTACAAAATCTTTTTCTAAATTTCTTCAAAATCAAGCAATAGTTTCACGATTTGATAATAATAAATTTTCATATTCTATATTTATTTTATTTATAGAATTATCTATTTTTTGTATTTCTATATAAGAACTAGAATCTAAATTATCTACATCTAAATTATTCAAATTTCTTTTTAAATCTAAAATAGATTTTTCTAATTTTAATTTATTTAAATCATAATTTATTTCAGACTTTACTTTATTATTTAAAGCTGTTTGTAAAGAATTTTTAGAAGTATTTAAAGCATTTTTACTAACTTCTAAAGCATTTTTAGATGATTCTAAAGCATTTTTACTATTTTTTACAGCATTTTTAGATGATTCTAAAGCATTTTTACTAACTTCTACAGCATTTTTAGACGATTCTAAATTATTACTAGCTGATTTTAAATTTAAATTATAATTTGCTATATTATCTTCTATAACTGCTATTAGTTGATTTTCGTAAATTTTATCTCAAGGTTTTACTAATATACTTTTAATTCTTCAAGAAACATTTGAACTAAGTGTAATATTTTCACTTGTATCGAGTATTCAATTTTTTTTAAGAATTGCTATATTATCAAATTCAGATATTTTTTTCACATCTAAAAAGAAATCTTTTTTTTCAATTTCTTTATTATTTAAATTATCCTCTTTTCAACAAGAAGAAATAATCATAGAAAAAAAAATTACAATAACTAACAAAAATATATTTTTCATAATTTATTTATTTATTTATTTAATTATTTATACACTATT
>DIUG01000063.1:0-471 GCA_002422305.1 Patescibacteria group bacterium UBA6164
AAAAAAAGATAAAAAAATTAATCCAAAGGGAAACAGCAAATAAATATTTAGAGGAAATAAAAAATTTCATAAAAGAATTTGAGAAATATTTAGAAGATATAAAGAAAAGAGATAAATCTTCTTTAGAAAAAGATATAAAATTATTTGAAGAAAAATATAATAAAGATTTTAGTAAATTTGAAAAGGAAGAACAAAATAAATCTTTATTATATACCACATTATATAATTCTTCACCAAAAATGATAAATATAATTTTTAGAATATTAAGATCACCAGGTCCAACAATGGTATATAGTAATTATGTTAGTATGGAAGGTTTAGAAATATTAAAAATATATTTAAAACAATTTGGTTTTGGTGATTACAATAAAACAAAAAATAATTCTTCTTTTGATTTTAAAAGATATATTGAATTCCATGGTAGTGTAGAAGATAAAGAAATTAGAACCGAAAATAAAAATATCTTTAATC
>DIUG01000063.1:608-3086 GCA_002422305.1 Patescibacteria group bacterium UBA6164
GTAGATTGTGGATTATTTATAAATCATAATATGATGGGAACTAAATATAATTGTTTTCAATTTGAACAAGAATCTGTATTAAGTAAAAATCCAGGACCAGCATTTAAAATGGATTTAGATTTAGATAGTAAAATAAATAATGGATTAAATGCTATTGGCACTAAATTAAAAAAATTAAAAGTTATGAAAATTAAAGCTGTTAATAAATTAGAAGATGAAAAATATTCTGAAGAACAATTTTTCTGGTATGATAAAAAT
The DNA here is from genome assembly GCA_002422305.1 of Patescibacteria group bacterium UBA6164. Lineage (GTDB taxonomy): Bacteria > Patescibacteriota > Gracilibacteria > BD1-5 > UBA6164 > UBA6164. Next base: position 867 of record DIUG01000063.1, read on the forward strand.
TCTAATGTAATTTATGATTATGAATTACATTATCCTATTGGTAAAATACTATTAGATGATAATAATATTCCTATTAAAATTAAAAAAGATGTCTTTTTAATCTCCTATCTTATTGATATACCTACCAAATTAGAATAAATTATTATAAATTANNACTGATTTACTTTTTTTACATTTTTTACATTTAAAGATATCAGTAGTTGCTTTATTTTCTTTTTTAAATTCAGTAATTTCTTTTTTTTTTAGAATATCAATATATTTATCAGGATTAACTTGATCAGGTTTCATTTTAACTAATTCATCCGTATTAATTTCCTGATTTAATATTTTTTCTAATAAAGAAGAATTAATTGATAATACTTTAAAGATTTCATTAATTTTATTATTAATGAATTGTTTTTCCATCATTTCTAATTCATTTTCTATAACATATTCATGGATATAATTTTTTATTGAATTTATTAATTCATTATATATTTTTTTATTATTTACTAGTTTTTCTAAACTCATTTTTTATTTTATTATTTACTTTTTATATCAATTTTTATTGCCGAGATAAGAATTTGATTTTTCTTTTTATCTAATAATTTTTTTTTATTGATGAAATTTATTATAATTTTAATAATAAAGATTATTATAAAAGATTATTTAATTCATAGAGAAATTACTTCTTGAACCTGAGAATTCTACATTTGTTTTATGATTATCCTTTGGTTGGTTAAATACTTGAGGTTGAACAACATTATCAAAATCTAAAATGTCATCTAATACTGAAGATTGAGTAGGTCTTGGTTTATTATCATTAGGTATATGTGTTTGAGGATGTTTTGGTATATTTTGTTTATCATTTGGTATATGAGGTGTATTTTGTGATTGAGGATGTTGTGATTGAGGATAATCATTAGGAACATGTTGAGGAGGTAAAGGATTTTTTCTTTGAGGTCGATAGATATGAGGAACACTCTTGAAATAATTAGGCATTGTTGTTTGATGAAGAGTATTACAGATATCTTTAAAGTAATTACAAGTGCTAATTAAATCTTTTTCAAATTTATCAACTAATTTATCTAATTTATTTTTTCTTCTAATTAAAATATTTTTATCAATAACACCAATTAACATTTTAGTAGTTGCTTCTTCATCAATAAATTCTGGTTCAATATTTAAGATAAATTGATATTTTTGGTATAGGAGGTTAGATAAATCATTTAAATCTTTTCTAAGGAATAATTTATTAAGTTCTTCAATTTTATCTTTATCATAAACGGTAGAGATATAATCGAAATAACTAACTAAATATTCTTCAGATAAATCAGATTTTTGAGATTGTTTAATTAAATCTGCATAAATTTTAATAGGATGTAAATTAGTAGTGTCATTAGAAATTTTATTAATAAAAGTGGCAAATAAATCATATTCATTAAGATTTAAGTTAGCGAATTTAGCAACAAAAAGAGAAGTTAAAACTCTTGATTTATCAATATTAGAAGATAAATTTAATTCAATATCAAATTGATCTAAATATTGATAGACACCAATTTCTAATTCTAAAATTTCTTCTAATAATTTTTTAAATTCAGAGAAAGGATAATTAGTAGGAATAGTTACACCAGAAGGATATTCAGATAAATTATATAATTCTTGTGCAGTATGAGTTTTTAAATATTCTTTTAAGGGTTCTAAAACACTATCATTATCTAAATTTTTACCTTTTAAATTAACCATTAATTTTTCAATTTCATTAAAATAAAATTTAAGATTTTTTCTTAATGTTGACACTAATTTTCTTTGTAATTTACTAATTACTTCATAATAGAAATATCTTATATCACGATAATTATATTTAATTTTTTCTAAATTTATTCTACTCTTACCATAACACGTTATTTCAGGATATCCTAATTCTTTTAAAATTAATAAATATCTTTGTTGATCTTCTAATATTGATGAATAAGTTTCAAATTGAATTCCACTACAAGAAGGTATTGAACATACTAAATCATCTAAATTACATGCTGCAATTTCACATAAAATTAATTTCATTAAATCCCAAATTTTCTTTAATAATTGATTAAATTGATTTCCTTCTACATGAATATCAAAATTATTTAAATCTTCTCTGAAAATAAATGAATCCCAATATTTACTTACCATCATTTTCATCATTTCATTGTATTTTAATGCTAAATTAACATTATGATAATAATTTGATATATCTGT
>DIUG01000058.1:0-20996 GCA_002422305.1 Patescibacteria group bacterium UBA6164
TGAAAGTTTTTAGAAAGCAAGTTCTAATATTCAAATATTATTTAAAAATCTTAACATATCAAATATAAATAAAAAATAATGTTAAAAATTAACATTATTTCGTTAATATTACTATTTATTGTAAATATTATGATTTCATATTTTATAAAAATCTATTTTTAATAAAAGATATTTATAAAAGTTTTTCTAATTGTTTTTTAAAATCTTCTTTTTTGGGTAAATATAAATTGTATTCTTTTGCTACAATATTATTTTCTCACTCTGGAAGAGTATATTCAACAATCAAATCATTTTTTTCTTTACATAAAAGTATTCAAATAGTCTTATTTTCAAAATCTTTTTTTAATTCTCTGTCATAATAATTCACATACATTTGCATTTGTCATATATCTTGATGTGTTATTTTTCAGATTTTTAAGTCTACTAACACAAAACATTGAAGTAATCTATTATAAAAAACCAAATCTATATAAAAATGATCACTTCAAGCAGAAAATCTTTCTTGCCTTCAAACAAATGAAAATCATTTTCAAAGTTCTAGTAAAAATTTTTCTAAATTATTTATAATAGCAGTTTCTAAATCTGATTCTGAATATGAAGAATGTTCTTGTAATCATAAAAATTCTAAAACATATGGATCTTTTAATAAATCTTCCTTGTTCTGAATTATTTGTCATTTTTTGGATAATTCTAAAACTCATTTTTTATCTTTACTTAATGCTAATCTTTCATAAAGTGAAGAATTTATTTGTCTATCAAGCTCTCTAACAGACCAACTATTTTCAGTAGTTTCTATTATATAAAAACTTCTTTCATTTTCATCTCTTACAGATAAAAGTCTAACTATATGAGTCCATGATAATTTCCTAATCAGTGATTGGGAAATTCAAAAATCTAAATCTTTAAAAGTAAAATAGAATTTTCTTATTAATTCCAAATTTTGAACTGAATATCATTTTCAGTATTTCTCAGTCAAATCTACAGATAAATTTTTTAAAAGAGATTTTCAATATTCAGCTCTTTCTTCTCATTTTTGTTCATATTCAACTATATATTTTCAAATATTCCAATAAGTTTCTACTAAAATAGTATTTATTGAAGTGATAACTTTTTGTTTTGAATTAGAAATAATAGTTCATATTTCAACTATAAGATTATTGTAATTATTATTTTTTAAATCCATAATATTTTAGTTATCATTAAAATCACTATCTTCTATTTTATATGTATGCCAATATTTAGTTGTGAGAGACTTCTTTCTAGTAAGTCATATTCAAGAATACTCTTCTAAAGTAATTTTTTCTACATTACTTCATCCGAGTTTTGCATACTCATACATAAAATCATCTTCTCAACTAAATATACATGCAGATTGTAAGTATAGAAATTTCTTAACTCATACATCTTTCGCTATTTTTACTATATTTCTAGTTGCTAATACATTTGTATTCCAAGCCAAAGTTTTGTTTTCTTCACATTTAGGAATAGAGGCAAGTGCAGCAAGATGAATAATTATATCTGGTTTATGAAGTGATATAAAATCTTTCACCATTTCCGGATTATTTATATCCATTTCAACTCTTCCTGGATAAATAGCATTTGGAAGTATTTTCATACATGCTTTTCAAAGTCTTCAGGTTCATCAGGTTATGAGTATTTTAGATTCGTTAATCATATTTAGTATTTATGTAAAATATTAATAATATTATCAGTAAAATCTTCAAATTGAACATTTGCTAATTCTAAATTTTCATTTGTTCATTTAACACTAGGGAAATCTTTTCAAGGTGTAAGTTCAAATATTGCTTTTTGTTTCACTTGTCAATCAGTTGGTAATTCTCAGAAATCTTTTATATTCATCAAGCTTTCTTTCCATGATTTTTCAACCAGTCAGTTTTTACAATGTTTTTCAGATAAATATTTTTTTATAGAATCAGGTATTTTTTCAATCCATTCTCTGTGTGATTTTATTTCTTGTTTTTTGTATTGATTATATGAATTTATTACATATCAAATAAAAAGTCATTCTCAATTTAGTACTTTATTATTTGGAATATTTCAAGCTAAAGCTTTGGCACTATTTTTCCAATTATTTTTCCAATCGTCTAAAGTATTTCATAAATTTTCTATTCATTGAAGTGAAAATGCATCGGGATTTAATGGAGTTATAAAATAATCTACTCATAATAAAATTATCCTATTTAATAAATCTAAGCTAGGAGAAGCATCTATTATAAATATATCTATATCTTCATTTAATCATTTTTCTTTTAAGAACCTATAAATTGCACTGGTTTGGAAAAATCATATTTCTTGTCATCAAGTAGCTTGATTATATGCTGTTATAAGTAAATTTTGATATTCTGATATTTTTAAACTTCAAGGCAAAATATGTAAATTATCTCTTATTTCTTGAAAATTTATATTTAAATTTATATCAGATCATCATTTTGTTAATCATTTTATAACTCAATAAATATTATTATCAATTCAAGAAAATAAATTATTATCAAAATTTTCTCATAATGCTAGTCTTGATAAGTTACATTGAGGATCTAAATCTACTAAAACAGTTTTATATCACTTTTTAGCAAATTTGATAGCCGTATTAAATGCTATAGTTGTTTTTCAAACTCATCATTTATTATTAAGAAAAACAAGGCTTTTAGTTCTTATAAATTTCATTATATTTATAATTAATATTTAATTTCAAGTATTATAATCTTAATCATTTAAAAATCAACCATCTTTTAGCATTGCATGAATTTCATCTTCATTCATTAAAATATCATTTGAAGTATATTTATATTCTTTCATTTTTGGATGATTTTTGTATTTTTTATATTGTATTTTTAGTGAGAAAAATGATAAAATTGAACTCAAATTTATGCCAATGTAAAAAAAAAATCTTATGTCAGTCTTCTCTTAGATATTTGAAATATCTAGGATCTATTTCTGGATATGGTTCAAGTGCATGAAAATTCATAGTTTTTTATCTTAAATTTAATTTTATAAATAAAATTTTCATTTTTTAAACTTAACAAAAACAATTTTTTTTAAAAAAGTTTTGATTTTTAACCTAAATAGATTATAATCTGTTTAGGTTATTTTTTTAAAACTATATAAATATGTTTATAAATAGAATAAAAGAACTTGAATTACTAGAAAATAGATTGGAGATATTTTTGTGATCAAATTGGCAAAATACATACCATCTAGCTTTTTTATGACTTAGAAGAACCGGAAAAACTTATCTTCTAAATCATTTTTTGAATGAAAATAAGAATAAAGTAAAGATTGTATATTTTAATACTTCTAAATTCAAAATATCACCATATAGTTTTTCCAAATGATTACTTGAAAATATTTTAAGTGTAATATATTGAGATTTTGATAATGTTTTTGATAAAATAGACGATATAGAAATACTTAAAAAATGGCAAAATATAGAAATATTGTTTCAAAATAAAGAATTAGATATAGCAATAAATAAATTATTTGAACTTATAAAATATATTTCAGATACAAAATGAAAACTAGTTATTATATTTGATGAATTTCAAGATTTTTTTGCTTTTGAAGCTTATCCAAAACTAAAAAATATTGAAGCTATTTTTCGTGATAATCTAGAAAAACAATTAAATATTTTTTATATTTTATCTGGTTCTTTTCCAAGTATTTTAAAATGAATACTTAATAATCCAAGACATTATTTATATTCTCATTTTGAAATAGTTGATATAATTAATTTTGATAAAAATAATTCTAGATTACTTATAAAAAGTATAAATCCAAATTTAATAGAAAACGATATAAATAATATTTTTTCTCTTAGCTCTTGAAATCCATATTTAATAGTAAATATTACGAAAGATATAAAATGATGAGAAAAATTAGATGATTTATTAAATGATTTTTTGTTTAATACTAACTGAAAAATTTATAATTATTTTTTATATGTTCTTGAGGAGTCCTTAAATAAAATACAATGAAATACTGTTTTATACTCTATATTAAAAGAACTCGCTATAAATAATGATTTAACTATTACAGATATCTCTAATAATACAAAAACTGAAGCTGGAGTTATATCAAAATCATTATTACTTCTAAAAAAGGTTGATTTAGTTTATCAAAATACTAAAAAAAAATGGGATATACAAAATTATATATTTAAATTTTTCTTGAAATATTATTTTTTATGAATAGATGATTTTGAAAATACTAAATCAATATATTATCAAAATAAATTACTTCTATTGCAAGAAGAATTTGCAAAAGTTTCATCTGAACTTTGAAAAACAAAAGAATTTGAACTTTATTATGAAATCAAAGAAAATACTTGAAAAATATGGAAAAATATTAAATTACCATCATTTAAAGAAATCAGAAAAAATTATTTTACTAATATTTGAGATGAAATAGACCTATACTGCGAAACTATAAAATGAAAAAAGTGGGTATTTGAATTGAAATATAAATCAAAACAAATAGGAAATAAGGAAATAAAAAAATTTATCTCAAAAATAAAAGCTGATAAGTATGTATATATAAGTAAATCTTGATTTTCTGAAAAAATAGATGATAAATATTTAAAAAACAAAAATATTTTATTTATAAATATATAAATTTAACTAAATCTTTTTCATCAAAAATAGCAAAGCCAGATTTAGTATTTTTATCTTTAAATATAGGATTTTTGTTTAAAAATAGATTTACATTATTTTCAAGTTGTTTTTTTTCAGATTCATTTATTCTATTTTCATTTAGTTTAACTTCTAGAAATACAATATTTTCTTTTTCATCAGTATAGATTATATCTATTTCATTATTATTTCTATCAAGCCAAGTTCAAATTTTAGTAAAAATAAAATCTAATTTTCATCTTTGATTTTGTATTATTAAATACTCTTGCACTAATTTTTCAAATTTAAATCACTTAAAATTTTCAAAATCTTTAGATAATTCTTCTATTAAATAATCATAAAGTCAAAGTTCAATTTTAGATTTATTAGAATAAACATATTTAAACCAAAAGTTTAAAAAATTATCTTTTATATAATAAGAACTAACATTTTTTTTATTTTCAAATAATGGATATTTTACTTCAATTATATCATATATATCAGCAAGTTCTTTTAAATATATATCTATTTCTCAAGTTCAAAGTCATATTGATGTCATTATTTCATTTCTTTTATTTTTTCAACTGCTTATTGTTTCTAAAATAGAAAAAAATCTTTTATATTTTTGTCAAAATTCTTCTATTAATATTTCTTTTCACTCATTTTTTAATACTGCAAAATCTCAAAAAAATAATTCTTTTATAATATTTTTAAAATTATAATTTGTAGAATTAAGTCTTGAAATAGATTTAAAATAATATGGAATTCATCAAAATATTGAGTAAATATCTAATAATATATTATGATTATAACTTTCTTTAAATATATCTTTTAATATTTCTATTTGAGTGTTTAAATCAAATTCTTTTAAAAATAACGAAAATGTCGATCTTTTATACAAAGGTTCATTTATATTTTCAAATATTTTTATCATCATTGATTGAATACTTCATAAAACTATTATTTTTTTAGCAGTTTTATTTTGGTATTGATCTATTTTTTTTTGAAAAGTAGAATAAATAGATTTATCAATATAATTAAAATTTTGAAATTCATCAATTACAAGTAAATTAAATTCATTTTGTTTAAAATAAAAATCTATAAAATCTTCTATATTATCAAAGTTATATTTAATTTGAGTTTTTTCATATATATATGTTTCAAGTTTTTTCAAAAAAACTGTTAAATCAGTTCTTTCTATAAATAAATATAGAAAATCTTTATTTAATATATTTTTATTTAAATGTTCAATTAAAGTTGTTTTTCAAACTCTTCTTTTTCCAAGTAAATATATAAATTCAAAATTATTAGAACTTATTTTTTCTCATAATATATTTAATTCTTTTGTCCTATTATAAAATTTCATTTTTTCTAATTTTATAGTATAAATCCATTATAGTATAATAGATTTATACTATAATACAAGTTTTTTATTTTTCTAAAATCCATTTATAAAAAAGTATTTCTAGTATATATAGTTGAATTTTATGTTCTTAACTTAATGGTATTGAACCTAACTCCACTATTATTTCTCATCAAACTATATTTTGGTCTACTAGATTTTGTAAACAACACCTTTTCAAACTCACTCTTTTTTTATCAAATCCAAATATAATAATTTATTTACATGTTCAAGTATTGTTTGTCTTTTAGTTCCAAAGTGATTTTCTAAATCATTCATATTTACAACTTTATTCTCTAAAATAAAATTATAAATTTCATTTTGTTTTTTTGACAGATTTTTATTACTTTCGACAGGTTTTTTCGACAGGTTTTTAATACTTTCGACAGGTTTTTTGTAATAAATCACTCTTAATTCATTTTCTGTAAGTATGTATTCTGGTTCTAAATACCCTCACTCTTTACATATTTCTTTTATTCTATTTACTCAGCTTCACAAACTTTCAGCTATTTTACTAAAAAATTTTGATGCAAAATTAATAATATATTCATTTCTAGTAAATCTTTGGTATATTCAACTTTTGATAGCTTCTAAAGTAAGTCAATTTGGTAATACTCAAGGACTTATTATTTCAAGTCTATTATCAAACATAAAAATTCTAATGTTTGCTCAAATATAAGTATAATCCCTATGTATCATAGCATTTATGAGAGTCTCTCTAATTGCCTCCAAAGGATAATCATATTTTATAATAGCTTTGTATCATATTATTTTTCTATATTCAGCATTGTATTTATGAATAAATTTTATACTATCATCATATATTTCATCAAAAGTTCACTCTATTTCTTTTTTATCAAGTATTTCAGATCATCATATGCTATTTCATTTAAAATAAGCAAATATTATAAAACTACTGTTTATTCTTCTTCTTATGTTTTCAGATTTTCCAAAAAAATATAATCATGAAAATGTAGGATAAAGCAAATTATCAATTCATTTTTTACATATATCAAGATTTTGTAATAATGTTTCATAACTTATTCATACTTCATTTATTTTTTTACCATACATTTTTATAGTAAATTGTTCTACTTTTTTTGTATCTATTTCATCTATACTTGATTCTTGAATTAAAATATTATCATATTTTAAATTTCCACTTGCTTGCCAAAGTCTTACTTCTTCTTCTCTTGAAACCTCTCTTTTAGTAGTTTGAACTCTTATATATTTTTTTCTTGTTGATTTTACTTCATAAGGTTTATTTTTTCATATTGGTATTTTTAGTACAAAAATATCTTTAGTTTTAATTTTTTCTATCTCAAAATCTAATACAACTTCTGGAAAGATATTATTTCTAGAAATATTAGCAATTTTTTCTTCAATATTTTTTATATTTTCAACTCACTTGATTTTTCAATTATCTGAAACTCAAAAAAGTATTATTCATCATTCAGCATTTAAAAAACTTACTATTTCTCAAGCAATAGAATCATTATTTGAAATTTCTTCTTTAAATTCAAGTTTTGAATTTTCTCATAATTTTATTAATTCTAATATATTCATATTTTATTTAATTATCTAAATAATCTCAATCACTCTTTCCAATTTCTCAACCTACCTCCACTATTATTTCTCATCAAACTATATTTTGGTCTAGTAACTTTTTTAAACAACACTTTTTCAAACTGTTTTTATTAAAAATGTCTTAATTTCTTCAAAAGATATTTTCTCATTCAATATTAAAGGTTCTTCAATTATATCTTCAAAATAAACTAATGATTTCAATATAAGATTTTCAGAAATTACTTTTCAAAATTTTTCAAAAAAAGAATTTATTAGGGTATTAATAGAAAAATCTTTTATGAGATAATATATATCAACATAATCTTTATTTGTAGCTCTGTTTTGTATTGCCCAAAGTTTCATTGCAGAAATATCTATTTTACTTGCAATATTTAGAAAATCAGTTTCTATTAAAGGATTAATTAATTTATATTTATATGTAAAAAAACTAAGTTTGATTCAATTTATTTCAATATATAAAGTGTTGTTTTCTTCATAAGTTTTTTTTACATTTTCATTACCAAAATTTAGTAATATTTCATCATATAGTTTATTTGTATCTATATTTTTATCAATAAAAAAATCAAAATCTATACTTTTTCTATGTCAGTATTGTAAAGCTAGAGCTGTTCATCAGGCTAGATAAAATCATTTTTCTTTAAAAAACTTTAGTTTTGGCAATAAATCAATTCTGACATTATCTAAAACTTCTTGAAAATATAGGTGTATTCAATTTGTCATACATACTATTATTATTATTTAAATTTGATTTTACTTGAAAAATTATCTCCCAGTAATTAAGAGATTTTCTATCTAAAGCAAAAGAATTTTTTAAAAATAATTCTTTTGCTCTATTTTTTCATAATTTATTAATCCAATCATCAGTTTCTTTTTTATCTCAAAGTGTTAAAACTCTTTGTGTGACAATATCATCAGTATAATTTAGTTTTTCTAAATCATATTCCCATAAAATACTTTGAAATGTTTTATTTAAAGACATTTTTATAATATTATAAAATATTCTCTAAAAGATTATATATAAAACTTGAGAAAATCAAAATAATATTTTTATAAATTATTCGGCATAATCTCACTATTTTTTTCCAATCTCTCAACTTAACACTACTATTATTTCTCATCAAACTATATTTTGGTCTACTAGATTTTGTAATAAATTCATTAGATAGACAAGAAATAATTTTAATTATTAATTAAGTTTTCCATATTATATAAATCTTTCATATAATATTCCATTAATTTTATTGTTTTTTCGTCTGGTACAGTATGTTGAATTTTTTTATAAAATTCTTTAGCATCCGATTGACTTCAAATTAACATATTTGCTAAATAAGATTTTCTATTATCAGATATTCTACCAAATAAATCAATAAGCCATAAATTTGTTTGTTCTTCTGCTGTTAAGTCCATAGGTCATGAAATTCATTGTATTTCTTTTTTATTCACATCAATTATTCTATTTCAAATAGAAGGTGCTTTTAAATATTGATTTTTATTTACAAATTTAGAATTATTTTTTATTAAATATTTTATAGCTGTTTTATAAGAACTACTTTTATTAATAGTTCTTACTTGTACTTTTTCTTTTTTATTTGATTTATTTTGTAATATTATTTTATCATATTCTTTTTTATCAATATCTATATATACTTCATCTATAAGTTTTTCATATCATATTTTTCAATTTTTCGTATGTATTTGATAATATCATTCTGCTCAGCTTCAATTATAATTTTCAATATTTTTTCATCAACTTGATTCAATATTTAATGTTAAAATAATTATTTTTTCCAGATTTTTTATTAGTTTATCACTATTTTTTTCAATACTATACTCATTTTTATTTTTACTACTTTTATCAGTATATGTAATTTGTTTAGATTCAATTTTTCAATTTCCTTTATCAATATTAATAACTGCAACTGTTCAAACTAAACTTTCTTTTAATAATCTTTTTAATAAAATTTTAGTTGATTCTGGTAATCAATTTTTTTCTATAAATTCAGATAATAAAAAATTCGGATCTTTTTCCTCTTTTCTTAATAGATTAGAAATTTTACCAATACCACTTTTTTCTTTTTCTAAAAAAAATGACAAAGGTCAATTATAAGGCTGTTGTGTATTATGTCCAATATAATATTTAGTAAAAGTATCAATTATTTTATTAGTATTTAAATTATCTCATTTATTATTTAAATCTGTTTTTTTTATATTTTTAACTATTTGTTTTCAATTTTTTAATTTAAAAATTGCTGTAAATCAAATATTGTTATATTCTTCATTTTTAGTGTCATATAAAACTTCAATTGTATCATTTATTATTTTAAATAATTCTTCTTCAGTCAAATCTAATCAAGTATTTTTTGAAAAATCATGATATTTTTTTTCTGTATTATTTTTTTCTAATATAAAATTAGTATAATTATCTGTAAATATATTATAAAAATCTTTTATAATATTACTCTCATATAAATTTTCAAGAACTCATTTTATATCAATATTACTTTTTATAATATCTCTATAAGAATCTCAAAGACTAAATCATAATATTTCCTTTCTTTTTTTATAAGTATTATTTGTATTTATTTTAAAAAGTAAATTATTTAAATCTACTTTTTTGATTAAAAAATCATTATTTTCAAGTTTTTTTATATCATTTTCTATTTCATTTTTGGTTATATTTAACATATTATTCTTAACTAATTCATATTCTCATTTAATTTTTAATAATTTTATATGGTAATCTATTTCTGCATCTATTATTCCTTTTTCTATATCATTTAATCATTCTTGAGAATATTTTTTTATGAGTAATAATATTTTATTTTTGTATTTTTCTGGTAATGAAAAATCATTACATACTTTTTTTTGGTATTCTAATGTATTATTTTGTTCTAAAATGTGGTTAGCTTTCTCCATATTTTTTTATAAATCTAGTATTTTTTAAAATTTTATCATAATATTTTAAAAAATACAAAAAAGAGAATTTTTATTATTAAAAAATACAAAAAAAGGTCATATTTTACGACCTTTTTAAATAATACTTTATTTATCTATTTTTATTTATTTGGTTTAGTGCTATTGCAAATAACATTAAACCTATAGAAAATAAATTTACAACATTAAATTCATCAGGTTCAATTTTTCCTAATCTATTTAGTAATATATAAAAAAACATTACTATATTAAAAAATAATAGGATAAAACTTAATCCTAAAGAAATAAAACTAATATATCTAATAACAATTAACCATTTCATAACACCCTCCTTTTTTTGATATTAACACACAATTTTAAATATATATATAATAAAAATAAAATCAAATTTTACAGGCTCTTTTTGGATTGTTTTTTAAGTGTTTTAATTTCTCATATAAAAAATTTGAATTCTTTTAGATTTATAAAAATAAATATTATAAAATATAAAAAGGAATATAAACAAAACATTAATAATAATTCTAATCTATTTAAAGATGAAAAAATAGGTAATATATATTTATAAGTTAATAATCAAATAATTCATATTAAAATTATATTTTTAAATAAATATTTAAAATCGAAATCTATTTTATATTTTTCTCATAAAGCATATTCACTCATTATCCATATTAAAAACCATCATATACCAGTTGCAAGAGATGCACCATTTACTCATATAGTTTTTATAAATATATAATTCATGATAAAATTAAATGTTATAGCTATTAAAACTATATAAATTCTTTCTTTTACTTTTCAAATAGAAGCCATTATATTGAAATTCATTTGTAATAGGAAATTAAAAGCCAAGAATAGTATAGAATATTTTAAAATAATTCATGAATTTAAAAATTTTTCACCAAAAAACATTATAGATAAGATCTCTGAAAAAACAAAAAATAGTACACTAAAAGCTATAGAGAGAGAAAAAAAGTTTTTTTGAAATATGGATTTTACTATATTGATTTTTTCAGTTTCATTTTTTGAATGCATCTCCGAAAACATAGGATAAAGTAATGAAAAAATAGGTCATATAATCATAAATGGAATACTTATAATACTTAAATAATTTGTGTAATAACCAGCATCAAGAGTACCAAGCATATATATAATCATTTGCATATCTATTTGTCATAATATAACAGATGCTTGTAATCATATAAATATAGATAATGAATATTTAAAAATTGTTTTAAATAATTTTTTATCCCATAATATTTTTTGATTTTTTAGATATATTTTATAATATTTATTATAAAATATTATAATTCAAAATATTATTCATATATATAGTCAAAAAAGCCAGCTATAAGAAAAAGTAATTATATTTCACAAATTTAAAAAATATAAAAATAATACAAATATTAATATAAATCACATTCTTACAAATTCTAATATTTTATTATAAAATGTATTTTGTACAACCATTAAAAAAGTTGATATTATTTGAAAAATATTTATTCATAAAAAGAAAAAAGCAAATATTTTCATTATATTTGATGCAGATCAAGTTTTGAAGTATGAATTAGCTATATAATCAGCTCAAAAAAAGAAAAATAAAGCTATACTTAATCATGTAATCATTTGTGCACTTAATGCATAAAAAAGTATAGATTTTACTTTATCATACCTTTTTTCTGTTATAAATTTAGGTATAAAATAATTTAAACTATCAGTAAGTCATAAATCATTATATGCTGAAACTAGAGTAATAAGACTTATTACTCAATATAAAACTCATACTTCAGTTACATCAAGCTCATTACTTATGATTATTTTTATAAAATATCAAATAGGACCTATTATAAAAGAAAAAAGATATAACCAAAATCATTTTTTTAATATTTTTTCAGATAGGGAATTATGTTGTTCAATCATTTAAAAATTGTAAATAATAATAAATATATTTTATAATAATAAAATACTTAAAATTAAAAAATAAAAATTAAATTTTATAAATAAAAAAAAAATTATATAATTGTTTTGATTTTATTTTTATTAATTTAAATTGGTTTGGAAAAAATATGAATTATAACTGCTATGAAAGAAGAAGCAGAACATATAATAAAATTATATTGATTAGAAAATAGTAAAAATTTAGAAAATATAAGTATTTATGAAAATCAAAGAATAGTTTTAATTCTTTCTTGAATATGAAAAATACAATCTTCTATAGCTACTAGTTTTTTATTTTTAAATTATAAAATTTCAAAAATAATAAATATAGGTATAGCTTGAAGTTTATTATGAGAAAAAGCTTTGATTTGAGATGTTTTTTTAATAAATAAAATATTTCAACATGATATTTATTTACCTTTTGAAGGTGCACATTTAGATTATGCTAAACTAGAAATATTTATAGATAATAATGTAGATTTAGATTTTAGTGAATTTGATTTTTCAGTTTCAAAGAATTCTTATTGTTTAACTTGAGATCAATTTATAGATGATATAAATAAAGTTAAAGAATTTATAAAAAAATACAATGCACAAGTTATTGAAATGGAGGCTTTTGCAGTTGCATCAGTTGCTAGAGAATTTAATAGTTTAAATAAATGTATATTTATAAAAGCTATTTCAGACGGAGCAGATAATAATGCAAAAATTTCACATATGTGAAATTTAGATTTTGCAATGCAAAATTCTATAAAGGTATTAAAAAAAATTATTAATTTATAAAAAAATATGGAAAAAATAGCAAGTTTTATGATAGATCATACAAAAATGTTTCCTGGAGTTTTTGTTTCTAGAAAAGATAATATAGGTAATGAAGTAATTACTACTTTTGATTTAAGAATGACAAAACCAAATAAAGAACCAGTTATGAATACTGCTGAAATGCATGCAATTGAGCATTTATGAGCAACTTTTTTAAGAAACCATAATGAATATGGTTCTAAAATAATTTATTTTGGTCCTATGTGATGCAGAACAGGTTTTTATCTTTTATTAAGTGGTGATTATGAATCAAAAGATATAATTTCTTTACTTATAGAATTATATACTTTTATAAAAGATTTTGTATGAGAAATACCAGGTCAAAGTGCTCGTGATTGTTGAAATTATTTAGATATGAATTTACCAATGGCTAAATATTTATCAAATAAATATTTAGATGAAGTTTTACTTGATATAAAAGATTATAATTTATTTTATCCTCAATAATTATTATATGGAATTAAAAAATTATATAAGAGATATAAAAGATTTTCCTATTGAATGAATAATATTCAAAGATATAACACCACTTTTACAAAATACTATTGCTTTTAATGAAGTTATAGAAAGATTTTCTGAATTTATAAAAGAGGCAGATGTAATTATAGGACTTGATGCTAGATGATTTTTATTTGCTTGAGCATTATCATATAAATTATCTAAACCACTTTCTATTGTTAGAAAAAAATGAAAATTACCATATAATACTGTTTCAGTTGATTATGAATTAGAATACTGAAAAAATACTTTTGATATTCATATAGATGCTATTAATCCTTGAGATAAAGTAGTTATTATAGATGATTTATTAGCTACTTGATGAACTGCTTTAGCAGCTTGTCAATTAGTTGAAAAATTATGAGGAATAGTACAAAGTATAAATGTAGTAATAGATTTAAAACTTTTAAATAAAAAAAATGAGTTAAAAAATTATAAAATAAATTCTATTTTATAACTCATGCTATTATATTTGCTATATTTTTATCAAGAGGATTAGGTATTATTTCATCAATAGTAGGATTTTTTACATAATTAGCTAATGCTTTAGCTGCTTTTATTTTATGTTCATCAGTTATTTTTATTACTCTATTTTCTAATGCTCATTTAAATAATCCAGGAAAAATAAGCACATTATTTAATTGATTTGGAAAATCTGATCTACCTGTTGCAACTATTAAAGCTCAGGCTTTTTTTGCTGTATCGGGCATTATTTCTGGAATTGGATTTGCCATTGCAAAAATAATAGGATCTTTATTCATTTTTTTAACCATTTCACTTGTTAAAACTCAAGGAGCAGAAACTCATATAAATATATTTGCTCAAACTAAGGCATTAGATAATTTTCAATCAATATTATTTATATTTGTAAATTTTAATATTTCTTTTTTCTCTTTATTTAAATCCGTTCTATTTTTTGATACTATTCATTTACTATCACAAACTAATATATCATTGAATCAATATAATTTTATTAATTTAATTATAGCTGTTCCGGCTGCTCATAATCAATTAATAACTACTTTTACATCTTCTTTTTTTCTATTTGTTATTTTTAATGAATTAATTAATCAAGCAAGGCAAACTATAGCAGTACCATGTTGATCATCATGAAAAACTGGAATATTTAATTCTGTTTTCAATCTTTCTTCTATTTCAAAACATCTAGGAGCAGAAATATCTTCTAAATTTATTCATCAAATCGTAGGAGATATATGTTTTATTGTTTTTATAATCTCTTCAGTATCTTGTGTATTAAGTACTATTGGGAAAGCATTTACTCATGCAAATTCTTTTAATAAAACACATTTTCATTCCATTACAGGTAAGCTAGCAAGTCATCAAATATTTCATAATCATAGTACAGCAGATCAGTCTGAAATAACAGCTATTGTATTTGCTTTGATTGTATATTTATAAGCATTTTCTGGGTTTTTAGCTATTTCTAAGCAAGGTTGAGCAACTCATGGAGTATATGCTAGTGATAAATCTTGTTTAGTATCTAATTTTATTTTAGATTTAAAATCTATTTTTCATTTCCATTTTTCATGTAATATTAAACTTTCTTTAAAGTAATCCATATATTTTATTTTAAAAATTAAGTTTATATATTCTATATATTTTATTTAAAATAACAATTTTAATATTTACTCCACCAATATTATTATTTTTTCTAATATTTTAATAATATTTTTGACTTATTTTCAAATTTATATTATTTTATATTTAAATTATTAATTTTAAAAAAAATATGAAAAAAAATACAAATAAATGATTTACATTAGTTGAGCTTATTGTTAGTATAGTTATTTTAACAATTTTAAGTGTAATTTCTTATTTATCATTTTCTTGATATATGGAAAAATCTAGGGATTCAGTTAGGATAACAGATATAAATTCACTAACTACTTGATTAGAATTATTTTTTATTGAATCTTGAAAATATCCTATTCCAGATAATTATGTATCAAAAAGTTTTTCTGGAACTGAAGTTTGGAAAGAATGAACTATATGAGATCAAGTATATAATAATTTAAAAATATTTTCAAAATTACCGATTGATTATAAAATGTGAGTAGAATACACATATTCTACTCATTCAAATAATAAACAATATGAAATATGAACTATATCAGAATCTATATATGCAAATAGCCATAGACTAATAAATAATATATTTTTGAGTGAGGCATATTGAAATATTAAATACGGTAAAAATGTTAGAGCATATATAATTTGAAATTATGATTCATTAGTTTGACAAACTGTAGTGAAAAAATGTGAAAACAATCAAGACACATGACTATATGAATGTGTTAATATTGTAATAAATTTACCAACACTAATAAGTTCTTATAAATCTATTTGAGATTTAGAAGATTTATTTGATTATAGATTATTATCTCTAAATTGATATACTAATTTACCATCATCATATAATACAAAATTTATAGAAGAAACAAATATAGAAAATATTCCAATTAGTGATGTACCAATGGATCTTTATCCTACAACATTATTTGTATTTTCAGGATTTAATTTACCAGTTTGTAACAAAATAACTCAAGATGTACAAAATTTGGTTTTATCATGAAGTGTTGAAGTGTCATGTACAGGATCAAAAGATGTTACTTTTTATGAAATAGATTGTTGAAATTGAGAATCTATTTTAGGAAGTTCTGGAACTTGTAATTATTCGTCTGTTTGAAAGTATAATATAAAATGTAGTGTAGAATGATGAATTACATCAGGTTGATGTATATGATCAGTATTAGTTGATCCTATACCTGCTAATTGAATAATTGATCCAAATGACGATGATGACGATGATGATGACGATGATGATGATGACGATGATGATGATGATAAAACAGGTACTGGTAGTCAAAAATCTAGTATAGATCCAATATGTAAATCCATTAGTTTTAATGAAAAAACTAATGAGTGAAAAGCTGAAGTAACTTGTTGAACTGAATGAAATGTACAACAACATAGAATAGATTGTTGAAATTGAACTGTTATTAATTCACAATATTGAGAATGTATTTATCCAGTAGAGTCTATTTATACAGTAAGTTGTCTTATTGATGATGAAACAACAGCAGTGTCTAGTTGTATGAAAGATTTGGATATGAATAAAAAACCTACTCCTCCTGCTGTGAGTTGTGATTTTCTATGAGTTTATGATGAAAATTATGATCATTTTACATTTTGAATGACACCTTCTTCAGTTAATGTATCATGTTTTTGATCAAATTATCAAAATATTGCTATAAATTGTTGAGATGTTTCTGCTTGAGCTTTGACTTGAACTTGATGAGTTTGTACTTATAATAAATGATGAATAAAACAAATTTCATGTGATCTTACTTGAATATGATGAGATGTAGATTCTTGTACTCAAGAAATAGAAATAGAGGATGTGCCTTGATGTTCATCTATAAATATTTTCCCAACACCACCACCTCATT
The DNA here is from genome assembly GCA_002422305.1 of Patescibacteria group bacterium UBA6164. Classification (GTDB taxonomy): domain Bacteria; phylum Patescibacteriota; class Gracilibacteria; order BD1-5; family UBA6164; genus UBA6164. Next base: position 17,277 of record DIUG01000058.1, read on the forward strand.
ATAACTCAATGACATATTCATGTAATTGAATTTGAAATGTAAGTACATATCAAGTTGATTGTTGAGATGGAAATATTATTGATTTAGATTGAGAATCTGATATAGCAGTTTGTGAATATGATACTCAATGAAGTTATACACCTAAGTGTTTAATCGATTGATGAGATCTTCCTTGAGAAGTTTGTCAATGAGCACCAGTTTCTATACCATATACTACAGATAATCCAGTATGTAATAAATTAGAAAATCAAGGTTTAGTATGAATTGATCCATTATCTGCTAGTTTAAGATGTGATACTTCTTATGCTACTAGTACACAAATAGATTGTTGATGAGGTATACCTATAGTTAATGATAGATTTGCAGAGTGTAAATATCCAGATAAATGAATTTATTTTGCATCTTGTTATATTAATGGGCAAAGTACAACTACTGCAGTTTGTACTAAAACTATAATGGTACCAATAAATAATCCAGTAGAAGAACCATTACCAGAAGAACCAACTTGAGAATGAACACAATGAGATCCTTATACTATTTCATCTTGTGATCAATTACAAGCTATTGATAGTGATATTGTTAGTCCTCAATATGATCCTATATATTGAGTTTGAACTGTAAAACTTCAAAAAAATTATGTACTTACTAATAATATAGATTGTTCTTGAATACCTAATTTTAATCCAATAGGTAATAGTTGAAATAGATTTAGGTGAATTTTTGATGGTAATTGATATACGATATCAAATATAAATATAACAAGTACAAATTATTTATGATTATTTTCAAGATTAGAAAATGCAACTATAAAAAATTTTACTTTAAATAATTTTAATATAGATTGAACTTGATGATATTTAGGATGAATTTCATGATATGCAAAATCATCAGTTATAGAAAATATAAATATCATTTGAAATATAAAATGAGCATCTAGTTATATATGATGACTAGTATGATATACAGAGGAAATAGATATAAAAAATATAAATATTTCTTGAAGTTTTATTTGAGCTGATTTTTTATGATGAGCAGTTTGATATATAGGAAGTTGAATTATAGATAATATATGATTTTCTTGAAAAGTAGAAGGTACTGATAATGTTTGATGAATATTATGATATTCATATTCATGACTTATTACTAATTTAAAATCACATTGAAGTGTTATATGAAGTTCAAATATATGATGATTAGTAGGTAATATTTATACTGGTACATTATCTAAGTGATATTTTAGATGAGAAGTATATTCTAAATCTAATAATACTTGATGAATAGTTTGATATAGTTATGCTTGAAATATAAGTCAAGTAGCATCATCATGAATGATGTATAGTTTAGGTGATTATATATGATGAATGATTTGATATCAATATTCTTGAGAATTAAATGATTGATATTCTTTATGAGATATTAAATGAATTAATTATGTTTGAGGAGCTATTTGATATCAAAGATCTACTATTAATAATATTTATTATAGATGAAATCTAACAGGAACTGCTAATGTATGATGGTTGATTTGAGGTAAATATACTTGATTAGAAGCTAATAATTCATATTGGACAATATGAAATGAAGTATGAGTGCCATGATGAGGTTGAGTTTGAAAAACTGATGAAGAAATGATGAATTTGACTGCTGTAACTACAACTTGGAGTGGTGCAATATGGGATTTTGGAACTAATTATGTTTATCCAGTATTGAGATGATTAAAGGACAATATAACTAATCAAAAATCTTATTTTTCTCCTTATCCTTGATCTGTAAATCCAATATTGATTAATTCTTGTGCACAATTAGCTAGTATATGAAATAATAAATGATCATTAATTAAAAAATATAAATTAGTATCAGATATAGATTGTTCTTCAATAACTAATTATACTACTATATGAGATGATAATTTTTCTTTTGTTTGAGTTTTTGATTGACAACATTATACAATATCAAATCTAAGAATAGATAAACCAACTCTAACTTCTGTATGAATTTTTTGAAGTGTAAACTTAGCTACTGTTAAAAATATACAAATAGAAAATTTACATGTAGATTGAAATAATTATGTATGAGGATTAGTTTGAAAAGTTTCCTATAGTAATATAAATAATATTTCAATAACTTGAAGAGTATATTGAGCATGAAGTTATGTATGATGATTAGCTTGAAATAATTATTATTGAAATATATATAATATATCATATATATGAGAAGTATCTTGAAATAATTATATATGATGAGTTATTTGAAATAATTCTTATTGAACTACACAGAATATATTTTCATCATCACTAAATTATTGATTATGAAATTATGTATGATGATTATATTGAAATTCATTTAATTCATATATAGCTAATAGTTATTCAAAATGAATTTCGGTATGAAATAATTATGTATGATGAGATATTTGATATACAGATAATTCACTTATACAAAATATATATTCTTATTGATCTAGTAAGTGAAGTTTTAATAATTGATGACTAATATGATGAAATTTAAATTCAGGTATATTAAATTCATATTGGGATACTGAAACATCAAGTATGTTAACATCAGCATGATGAATTTGACAAACAAGTTCTTGAATAACTAACTTAACAGCAATAACTACAACTTGGAGTGGTGCAATATGGGATTTTTGAACAACAATTCAATATCCAGCATTAAAATGATTGTACAAGACAGTAGCACAACAAAGAGATATTAAAGTATATTGAGTAGAAAATAATCCAGAATTAATAAGTACATGTAAAGAATTAGAAGATATATGATCTACAAAATTTTGATTAACTAAATATTATAAATTATCAAATGATATAGATTGTAGTTGAATAGCTAATTTTAAACCAATAGGTACTTCTAGCACAAGTAAATTTCAATGATGAATAGATGGTAATAATAAGAAAATAACAAATCTAACAATATCATGAAGTACAGTAAATAATGTATGATTAGTATGATATTGAGATACATTTAAGATAAAGGATTTGACATTAGAATGATTAAATATTACAGGATCAAGTTATGTATGATTGGTATGATATAATTTGAATTGAAATATATCAAATATAAAAATATGATGAACTATTAAATGATTAGGTGCTTATGTATGATGAATATCATGATATAATAATTCGCTTATAACAAATATAGATTCAACATTAACAGTAGAGTGATGAACTAGTTATATATGATGAATAGTATGACATAATGATACTACTTTATGAAAAGTAGAAGATGCTAGGGTATCATGAGTAGTTAGTTGAACAACTAGTTATATATGATGAATAGTATGATATAATAATATATGAAAAATACTATTAAGTTCATTTGTATGAGATGTAATAGGTGTTAATTACATATGATGAATATCATGAGAACATGTTTGATGATGATTAATAGATAGGAGTTATACAAAATGAGTTATAACAAAATTATGAAATTGAAATTTTTATTGATGAATTGCTTGAACTACAAATTGATCAACAGTATCAAATTCATATTCAGAAATGGTATTGAATTGATCTAGTTATGTATGATGATTAGTATGATATAATTATTATTGAAATATAATAAATTCATATTCTGTATGACAAGTAAATTGAAATGGCTCTATTATCTGATGACTTTTATGATCAAATTATTATTGAAGTATGTCGAATTCATACTGGGATAAAGAGTTATCAAATATGTTAATATCAGGATGATGAA
>DIUG01000058.1:21037-22065 GCA_002422305.1 Patescibacteria group bacterium UBA6164
TTCTAGCACAAGTAAATTTCAATGATGAATAGACGGTAATAATAAGAAAATAACAAATCTAACAATATCATGAAGTACTTTAAATTATGTATGATTAGTATGATATTGAGATAGAATTAAGATAAAGGATTTGACATTAGAATGATTAAATATTACAGGAGCAAGTTATGTATGATTGGTATGAACTAATTTGGATTGAAATATATCAAATATAAAAATATGATGAACTATTAAATGATTAGGTACTTATGTATGATGAATAGCATGATATAATAATTCGCTTATAACAAATATAGATTCAACATTAACAGTAGAATGATGAACTAGTTATATATGATGAATAGTATGACATAATGATACTACTTTATGAAAAGTAGAAGATACTAGAGTATCATGAGTAGTTAGTTGAACAACTAGTTATATATGATGAATAGTATGATATAATAATATATGAAAAATACTATTAAGTTCATTTGTATGAGATGTAATAGGTGTTAATTACATATGATGAATATCATGAGAACATGTTTGATGATGATTAATAGATAGGAGTTATACAAAATGAGTTATAACAAAATTATGAAATTGAAATTTTTATTGATGAATTGCTTGAACTACAAATTGATCAACAGTATCAAATTCATATTCAGAAATGGTGTTGGATTGATCTAGTTATGTATGATGATTAGTATGATATAATTATTATTGAAATATAATAAATTCATATTCTGTATGACAAGTAAATTGAAATGGTAGTCCTATATGATGACTTTTATGATCAAATTATTATTGAAGTATGTCGAATTCATACTGGGATACTCAAACATCTGGTATGTTAATATCAGGATGATGAACTTGACAAACAACTTCAGAAATGAAGAATTTAACAAGCTGAAGCACTACTTGGGATTGAGCAATATGGGATTTTTGAACAAGTAATGATTATCCTAAGCTAAGATAATAAAAAAGATAAAAGTTTTAAAAACTTTTATCTTTTTTATTATTTTAACTTGCTTTCTAAAAACTTT
>DIUG01000020.1 GCA_002422305.1 Patescibacteria group bacterium UBA6164
CTACGAGGACGAGATAGAAAATAATATCTATTACTTTTCAATATATCATATATAGCTTTTGTTTTATCTACATAGTATCATCATTCTTGTATAAATACTTTATAATCTTGTGTTCATATTAATATTTTTTTCATAATTTATTTTATTAATTTTTAAATTTTTCTTCATTATATTCAAAAACATTAAAAACTCAAAAATTTTACAATTTTTGAGTTTTATAAATAAATTTTTAAAAAATGTTTTGACTTATTACCTTTTAGAATAGACTTTTTTGTGAAAAAGTATGATAATATGAATTATTCCCAAAATTTTTCATACTCTTTTTTCCATAATGAAAGTATTATATTTGAATCTCTATTTTTATTATTATTTAATAAATCTATTCATAATCATAATTGTTCTACAGGAAATCAAAGATAAGATAAAACAGTAGCTCATATATCTAAAGTATCTCACTTTTTATTTATTATTTCATTATTTTTTTCATCTACATTATGAATTAAAAATAACATTCATCTATTATCTTTATTTTTATCTAATATATTATAAGAATTATTGTTATCCATTGCATAATGATCCGATGCTATAAATATTATTGTATCCTCAAAATTTGGATGATTTTTTATTTTTTTCAAAAAATCTGATAATAAATAATCTGTACAATGATAAGAATTTAAAATACTACTTTCATCATTATCATATTTTAAATTATTACATTTATTAGAAATAACTCCAGAATCTCAATGAGTATCCATACTTAGCATAAATAATCAAAAAGGTTGATCTTTTTTTATTAATTCATCATATTTTTTATATGTATAATCAAAAACTGTATCATCATAAAGTCACCAACTATATAAATAATTTTTATCTTCTAAATTATTTACTATTTCATCTTTTCATTCTAAAGAATCAAATCAATGAGATTTATAAAAATCTCATTTTCCAGCGAATTTCATAGATGATCATCATATATAATTTAAATTATATCATGCTTTTTTTAAATAATCTCATATACAATAAGCTCAAGATAAATAAGAAGTATTTAAATCTGATGTATTTATTTTACTAGGAAGTATTAAAGGAATTCAACACTGACTACCTACCATTCAAGCAATTGTCCACGAAGTTCAATATGCTTGATATAAATTATCAAAATAAATAGAATTATTTTTTAAATTATTTAATCAATTAGATAATCCAGGGAATAAATCTTCATCTAAATATAATTTTTCATAACTTTCTAAATATATAAAAATTATATTTTTCTTTTTATCAATATCCTTAAAAATAGGTTTTTTATAGTAATCTTCAAATACTAATCCATATGATTTTAAATAATCCCCTTCTTCATAAAATCAATTTAATTCTAAAATATTATTCATCAAAGGATGAAAAAAGAATGAAAAAAATAATAAAATAAATGATATTTTATTATAAAATATATTATTTATTCAATCATTTATTCATTTTTTTGAATATAATCTTAAATAATATATTAAAAATAATAAAGAAAATAAAACTAGTAATATTGATACTAATATTAATTTTTTATATTCTAACCATCAAGTTCATTCTGTTCAATATCTAAAATAATATAAAACAGAATTGTCTAATCATTTTCATGTAAAATAACTAAATCCATAATAAATATTTGTAAATGTAATAAATAACAAAATGAAAAATAAGTATATATAAAAACTTATTTTTCATTTTGTTTTAAATTTCATAAATAATAATAACGAAATTCAAAAAAGTATTAATGGCAAAAAGATCATATCTAAATTTTTTATTATTTAATTTTATTTTTTATTTCCTCATAAGTCCCCTTTAATTTTTCCTTTATTTCATTTAATTTTTCAGGTGCAATTTCTTTAATTGCATCTATTTCTCCAATTTTATCATTATATAACTTTTCCAGTTTTTCAGAAGCCTCTCAAATAAAAGTTTTTCATTTTACTTTTAATTCTTTAAGTAACTCAATTCATTGAGTTTTATATGTATCAACTATTTTAAGTAATTCATCTTTTTTTATATTAAAAAATTCTTTATTTTTTTCACTATTCATATGATTTTTAATATCATTAAATAAATTTTCATGTGTCTCTATGAAATTATTTAAAATAATCCTAAATTCTCATTCTCATTTATTTTTAGATTCTTCCAAATCATTTTTTAAATCTTCTGGTTTCTTTTTATTATAAAAAGATGCAATAAGACCACCAGCTATATATCAAGCAGCTACTAAAAAGATATTTTTCTTAGACATAATATTGTATATTAAGAAATAAATTCTATAAATAGATTATATAATTTATAAGTTTTTAACATAAATTAATATATCAAACTTTATTATAAAAAATTTTATAGTATAATCATTATATAAAGTTTTTACATTCTTACAAATAATTTTAAATATGTCGTACAATAATTTTTCTGATTGATATAAAAAAGCCCTAGTAAATGCTGAAAATAGCATAAAAGAAATTTGATTAAAAGATTTATGAGTTGAAGATATTTTTCTTGAAATAGTGAAAAATTCTAATTGAGGTATAAAAGAAATATTTAATTTATATTGAATTAATGAAAAATTAACTCTTGAAATTTTAAATAAAGCTATATTTAATGAATCTTATGAAAAAAGAATATGAGTTTATTCTTGAATGAATGCTAGACTTAAAAATACTATTTTGTGAAGTGTAAAAATAGCAGCAACTTTTTCTAAACCAAAAGCATCTTTAGAAGATTTTTTATTATCTATGATCAAAAATGATTCATGGATAGTTAGTTTTTTTGATTATATATGAATTACTCCTAGTGATATAGAAAAAAATTTAAATGAACTAAATAAGTTTTGAGTTATTGATTGAGTATCAAAATGATTAGAAAATGCTATAGATATTGAATGAGAAGATTGAATAAATAAATTACTTTGAGCATTAAGTCAAAATTTATTTTGAATTTGATGACAAGAATGATGACAAACTCCTTTTGATATGAACAAAGAACAAAAATGAAAAAAAGTAGATTCAAATACTCCAGCACTAGATTTTTTCTCTATTAATTTATCAGAAGAAGCAAATGAATGAAAAATAGATAATATTATTTGAAGAGATGATGAAATAGAAAGATTAATAGCAATTTTAAATAGAAAAACAAAAAATAATCCAGTATTAGTGTGAGAACCTTGAGTTGGTAAAACTGCTATTGCAGAATGATTAGCACTGAAAATAAAACAATGAAAAGTTCCTTTTTCTATGAAAGATAAAAAAATTCTTTCTCTTGATATGTCTTCTTTAGTAGCTTGAACTAAATATAGATGAGAATTTGAATCAAGAATTAAACAAGTAATTGACGAGGCTTCAAAAGTAGAAAATGAAATAATCTTATTTATTGATGAAATACATACAATAATTTGAGCATGAGGTTGAGAATGAACTTTAGATGCATCAAATATACTAAAACCTGCTATGTGAAGATGAAAAATTAGAGTAATATGAGCAACAACAATGAATGAATATAAAAAATATATAGAAAAAGATACTGCTTTAGAAAGAAGATTTCAAAAAATTATAATAAATGAACCTAGTAAAGAGATAAGTATAGAAATAATAAAATGATTAAAAGAATCATTTGAAAATTATCACAATTTAAATATTTCAGATGATGCAGTAAAAGCGGCTGTAGAATTATCAATTAGATATATAACAGATCAAAATCTTCCAGATAAGGCTATAGATTTAATAGATGAAGCTTGTAGTATAAAATCTATGAAATATAATTTTGATGAAACTGAAACAAAAAATATAAAAGAAAAAATAGCAAAAATAAATAAACAAATAGAATTAGCAGTAATTGCTCAAGAGTATAAAAAAGCTTCTAATTTAAAAGAAAATCAATTAAAATTAGAAAAAGATATAATTAATATAAAAGAAAAATTTAAAATTCCGAAAAAAGAAAGATTAAATATTTGAATAGAAGATGTTCAAAAGATTTTAAGTATGACTACTTGAATTCCAATTTCAAATTTAAATAAAGATGAAATAGAAAGACTTAAAAATTTACCAAAATCTATTACAAAAGAGATTATATGACAAGATGAAGCAGTAAAATCTATAGTAAAATCAATAACTAGAAGTAAAGCTTGAATATGAGATCCAAATAGACCATTAGGTAGTTTTCTATTTCTGGGTCCTACTTGAGTTTGAAAAACTGAATTAGTAAAAGTATTAACTAAAAACTTTTATGATGATAAAGATGCTTTAATAAAAATAGATATGAGTGAATATTCAGATAAGACCTCTGTAAATAAACTTATTTGATCAAATGCTTGATATGTTTGATATGAAGAATGATGACTATTAACAGAAAAAGTTAGAAAAAAACCATATTGTATAGTATTATTTGATGAAATAGAAAAATGAGATTTTGAAGTTTATAATTTATTATTACAAATATTAGAAGAATGAATTTTAACAGATAATAAATGAAAAAAAGTAAACTTTAAAAATACTATTATAGTAATGACTTCAAATATATGACAAGAAGAATTTACAAATAAAGCAAATAAAATAGGTTTTGATATAAATGAACAAGAAGAAAATGAAATTTTAAATGATTATAATAAAGCTTGAGAAAATATAAAAGAAAATTTAACTACTTATTTTTCTCCAGAATTTATTAATAGAATTGATAAAGTAATAATTTTTAAACCTTTAGATAAAAATCAAATTAAAAAAATAGTAGAATTATGATTATTAAATTTACAAAAAAGATTAGAAAATAAAAATTTAATATTAAAATATGACACAAAAGTATCAAATTTTATTACAAAATCAGTTTATAATCCAGAATTTTGAGCTAGAGAAGTAAGAAGATATATAGTAGATAATATAGAAGATACAATTGCAGAAAAAATAATTAATAATAAACAAAAAAATATATATGAGATAAAAATAGTAAATGATAGTATAGTAATTCAATAAAAAAACCTATAAAAAGGTTTTTTTATTTTGTAAATAATATTTTTTACATATAATATATATAATTAAAGTTTACAAAAAAAAAATGAAAAAAAATATTATTTTAACGATTTTCTTTTTATGTATTTTTTCAAATTGAAATGCTTTTTTTTGATGATGAAATAATTTAGATTTATATAAAAATATTGATAAGTGAATTAGTGAATTAGAAAATAAAATGATTATATTCGAGGCAAATTGATGACTAAAAGAAACTTGAATATTAAATGAAATAAACGAAATAGCAACCATAAAAAAAGAAAAAGCCTGTTTAGATGACTGAAAAAGTATAACTCAAGAAGAGTTTAAAGATATTGCAGTAAAAGGTAATATTAAAATATTATCTGAATATATAAGTGAAAATTGTAAAGAAAATGGTTCAATTTCTACAACTGTACTAAAAAATTATTCTTCACATTTTAGAGAACATTATATAAATTCAAAAATAACAGCAGAAGATAAATCAAATAAAATATATAATATTTCAAAAATTTGACTTTTTAGTGATTGAATATTAGAAAATTCTTGATTTGATTTAATTGTAGATATAGAAGAAATAGATAAAATTATATTTTCTAATGATACAGATTATGTTTGAGAATGAGATGTTGATTTATGAAAAGAAATTGATTGATTATTACAATCAACTAATGAAAATAGAAATAATACAACAAATCGTTGAAATATAAAATTACCTGATATGTATCCAACTAAATATAAACCGATTTTATATAATAGAGATACGATAGATGAAGATAATCATAATATTACTGAAACAGAAAATGAATATGCATGTTATATAAATAATGATAATAGTAGATTAAATACAACTAATATAAATTCCATACTTAATGATATAAATGATATAAAAATAAAAAAGAATAATACAAGTGTTAATAATGGTAAAGTTGATTTTGATTATTCAAATAAAAATAATACTTTTTCAAATAATTATAGTAAAGTAACTGATAATGTAGTTTGGCCATGTGATACTTTTTTTTGTATAAATATAGAATTTATAATGTACCAACATAATTTATTTTGATCAAATGAAAATATAACAGTAGAATATTTAATAAATAGATCAAATGAACATTTAAGAAAATATGCATCCACTTCTCTTATACCAGCAAAGATGTCTACAAATCTTTTTGAATTATGATTAAAAGATTTGAATCTGCCTGATATTTTTCATATGGCTATGCAGATATCTACAAAACCTGTACCATTACTTAGAATAGAAAAAGAATGAAAAGAAGATGAAACTGAATTTGCATCAAAAAATTTATTAGAAAAATATTATGACTTAAATTGATTAGATTATAAAAGAAGAAATGATTTAGTTTTATTAAAAACAGTAGAACAAGAAAAACAATCAATAATAAATTCTGAAGAACTTACAAATAAAAATGCCTATGAAAAAAATAATGATTATGCTAATTATTTAGAAAATAGAAAAACTAAAAATAGAATAGTAGATAAAGCAATAGAAAAAAGAGTTTCTTATTGAGTATTAGATACATTTGTAGAACAATATGAAGAATTAGATAAATTCACTCTTTCTATATATCATTATGTAGAAAATTTACATACAATAATAGTAAAAATGAGGGAAATTCCAATTGATAAATGATAAATATGAAAAAAATATTATTAATAATCCTAATGTGTATAATTCCAAATTATACATTTGCAACCTGAGTATGTCTTATACAAGATAAAAGTGCTGAGGTTTTATTGAAATATATAGAAAATAATAATAAAATAATTGATAATGTAATTGATATTACTAATACTTTAATAATAGATAGTTCAAATGATGATTCTTTATTAACAAAAGCAAAAAATAAAACAATTGCTATTTTTAATGAAATATTCAATTATCCTAGTTTTTATTCTTATTTTGATTATTTTGCTTTTTTTCCTATAACAAATGAAATCCCTTATCAAGTAAAAAGAGATTATAAAATACTTGATAATGAAAGTAAATGATTGGTTGAACTAATAAAACAAATTGATACAAAATCATATAAAGAAACAAAAATACAAAATATTTGTAGTTGAGTAAATGAAAAATGTGATTTGAATAATAAAAATTATAAAGAAATAATATGAGAATTAATTAAAAATAATGAAAAAGTATTAGATTTATATAGATTAACAGTTATGTGAAGAAACAATGAATTTGATTGAAAAATAATACTAGTAGACAATAATTTTATTTTAGAAATAGAAAAACATTATTGAACTGATGCAATAAGTGCATGTAATAGTTCTGAATGATGATTTTTTGAAGAAATAACAAAGGCAATAGATAATATAAAATTATTAAATAAACAATGAGAAGAATGAATTCAAATGTGGAGAGATGCTTGGGATTTAATGCTATGAAAAGAACCTTCAAAAGAAGCTTTATATGAAAAAGAATTACTTAGAACATATCTTTCTAATGAATGAATTTCTTTACAAAATCAAGATATACTAAATGATAATTTAGCTAAATATAATCAATGATGATTAAGTATAAATAATAATTTTATTTCAAATACAATTTCTACAACTTTTACAAAAATAAATGATTCAATTAGCTACTGGAAAGATGCTTTAGTTTCAGAATTTTTTACTGAAAATACTTGAGAAAGAATTGTAATAAATGATATAAAAAAAGTAACTAATAATTCAAAAACAAGTATAGATTTAAAAGAAAGAATTTCAAAATTATATAATGATGAAGTACCTTTTGCAACAGTGTGAGATATAAGTACTGAAAGATTAAGAGCGAAGATTATTGAAACACATATGAGTTTAGACGATAGTATAAATATATTAGAAAAAACTATAAGAATATCTCAAAAGGTTTGTAATTCTCAAGATAGAAAAAGAGGAAAATGTGATTAATTTAATATTTTAATATAAAAAATGCTAACAAAACAAGAAATAGAAATAATGAGAGCTAATGCAAAAATTCATAAAATAATTTTTGATAAAATAAAAGAAATAACAAAACACTGAACAACAGCTATAGAAATAAATGAACTATGTTGAGATATTGCAAAAAAGAATTGAGTATTATGTTGATTTAAATGAGTATATAACTTCCCTGCTAATATATGTATAAGTGTGAATAATGTAGTAGTACATTGATTACCTAGAGAATGATTAATTTTTAAAAATTGAGATTTAGTTACTTTTGATTTTTGAATAAAAGATAAAAAATATTGAATAAATACAGATGCTGCTTTTTCTATAATAATATGATGAAATGAAAAAAATCCAAAATGAGCTAAACTAATCGAAGCAAATAAAAAGGCTTTATATGCTTGAATAGCAAAAGCAAAAGTATGAAATAGAGTTTGAGATATATCCTCTGCTATCCAAAAAGAAATAATATGAGCTTGATTTAAAGTAGTAAAACAATTAACTTGACATGCTATATGAAAAGAATTACATGAAAAACCATATATACCGAATTTTTGAAAACCTTGATATTGATTAAAACTTGAAAAATGAATGACTTTAGCTATTGAACCAATAGTATGAGAAAAGAGTTGAGAAATAGTTGATGAGTGAGATTGGGAAATATATATAAAAGATGGTAGTTTATGATCTCAATATGAACATACTATTCTTATAACCGATTGAGAAGCCGAAATAATAATATAATTGAAATACTTACAAAATAAAAAAATAAACTATATTTGATATAGTTTATTTTTTTATTAAAATATAGTTAACATAATATTTATTATTTAAAATTATTTTATATGCTATTTACAGAAGCTCACATAAATTTTCTAAATTATTTAGAAGTTATTAAAAATAAATCTCCAAAAACTGTAGAACAATATGATAGACATTTGAGAAAGTTTGAAAGTTTTATAATTGAATCATTAAAACAAGATTTAAAAATTTTTAAAGTTGAAGATATAATTTTAAATATTGCTGAAAATTTTAGAAATTATTTATATGAAAAAAATAAATCTATTTCAATAAAAACTGCTAATGCTTATATGATAACTATTAGAAGTTTTTTAAAGTTTTTAGAAAAAAAATGATTTAAAAGTTTATCTGCTACATCAATAGATTTAATAAAATCTGAAGAAAGAAAAGTAGAATTTCTAAACGAAGAAGAACTTAATAGATTATTTAATTCTCCTGATACAAGTACAATTATATGAACTAGAGATTTGGCAATTATGGAGTGTATTTATTCAACATGATTAAGAATTTCTGAATTAACAGCTTTAAATAAAAATGATATAAATTTAAATAGAAGAGAATTTGTAGTTAGATGAAAATGAAGAAAAATAAGAGTTGTTTATTTAACTGAAAGATCAGCTATTTTAATATGAAATTATTTAGAAAAAAGAAATGATCATCTAAATCCACTTTTTATACGACATAATATAAAAAAGGAAAATATTGCTATATTTGAAGATAAAAATATCAGATTAACTAGATTTTTTATTACAGGTATGATAAAAAAATATGCTGTAAAAACATTAATTTTAAAAAATATTTCGGCACATACACTTAGGCATTCATTTGCTACTACATTACTTTCAAATTGAGCAGATTTAAGATCGATACAAGAAATGCTTTGACATGCAAGTATTACTACAACTCAAGTATATACTCATGTAACTAACTCAAAATTAAAAGAAATTCATTCTAAATTTATGAAATAAAAAAATAAAGTTTATTTTTAAAATATAATATTTATAATCATAAATATTATATTTTAAAAATTGTAAAAATGAAATTAATTATTTGATTATGAAACCCCTGAGATAAATATACAAAAACAAAACATAATATAGGCTTTTTATTTTTAGATTATATAAATAAAAAAGAAAAATTTAGTGATTTTAAATTTGAATCTAAATTTAAATGAGAAATATCAAATTGAAATATAAATTTAAAAAAGGTAGTTTTATTAAAACCTCAAACATTTATGAATTTAAGTTGAGAATCTATTCGAAAAATTGTTGATTTTTATAAAATTGATATAAATGATATTTTAATTATATATGATGATATTAGTATGGATTTTTGAAAAATTAGATTTAGAGAAAAATGAAGTGCTTGATGACATAATTGAATAAAAGATATTATAAAATATTTTTGAGAAAATTTTTATAGAATAAAAATATGAATATGATTCAATAATAATTTTGAAGTTTCAGATTGGGTATTATCAAAATTTGATGAAGAAGAATTAAATGATTTAGAAAATGAGGTATTTCCAGAAGTTTATAAATTATTAATAGAAAAGATTTAATATATATCATCTAAATTTTCATCTTTATCATCTCATGAAAATTTAAAAGATGCTATAATTATATTTATATTAAAATAAATATAAACTAAAATCATAGATAAAATTGCTAAAGGTATAATTACATATGTAACAAATTCTAGTCAATTTAAGTAATAGCCAAAAAAATAAATAGTTCTCATAATTATTAATAAATTTTTATAAATTATTATGAATAATACTATAAAAATAAATTTAAAACAAATATTTTGTTTTAAATTTTAAATAATATTATAACTAAACACAAAAAATGCAAAAATATAAAATATATATTATATGAATTGGTGGTATTTGAATATCTGCTTTAGCTAGATACTATTTAGCACAATCTTATACTGTTTATTGAAGTGATAAAATTTCATCTGAATTAATTCAAAAATTACAAAGTGAATGAATTAATATTTTTTTATGAGAAAGATCAGAAATAATATGAAATGATTTTGATTTAGTAGTATATTCAGAAGCAATAGATAAAAATCAATCTGAAAGAAAAAAAGCAATAGAATTAGGAATTAAAACTATAAGTTATCCTGAAGCCTTATGAGAAATTACTAATTCAAAAAAACTTATAACTATTGCTGGAACTCATTGAAAATCTACTACAACTTCTATGACTAGTTTAATTTTTAAAAATTCAAATATAGATTTTACAAGTATAATTTGAACTCTTGTAAAAGAATTTTGAAATAAAAATTTCTTTTATAGAAGAGATACTCAAAATGAAGAATTTTTTATTATAGAAGCATGTGAATACAAAAAGAGTTTTTTAAATTATAAACCTACTATATGAGTAATTACAAATATTGAACTGGATCATATAGATTATTATAAGAATATAGACAATTATATAAATGCTTTTAAAGAATATTTAGACAATATAGTTATATGATGATATGCTATTTTAAATTGATATGACTATAATTGTAAAAAATTATTATGACTAAGAAATGATATAAAATATATTGAAGTCTATAATGATCACTATGTCCATAATTGACAAATTTTTCATTATCCAGTTGTTAAAATGAAAGTACCTTGAGAACATATATTATTTGATTCTAGAATATCTTATGTTATTTGACATATTGTAGGTATATTAGATAATGTCATAATTGACACATTGGAAAAATATTCTTGAGTCTGGAGGAGAATGGAATATTTATGAAAAACTGTCCATAATAATATATTGATGAGTGATTATGGACATCATCCAACAGAAATAAGTCTAACATTAGAATCAATTAAAGACAACAATATAGACAAGTCATTATTGACAATATTCCAACCTCATCAATATTCTAGAACTATTGAATTAATAGAAGATTTTAAAAATTGTTTTTCAAAAACTGATAAATTAATAATTCCAAATATTTATGAATCTAGAGATTCTAGTATAGATAAAAAAAGAATTAATACTGAAAAGTTTGTGAAATTAATTAATCATAAAGATAAAATAAATTGAAATTGATTAGAAAATAGTCTTAAATTAATTGAAGAGTATGAAAAAAATAATTCTAATTCTATAATTTTATTATTAGGTGCATGAGATATTGATGATTTAAGATATAAAATAAAGACTGTGTTTTAAAAACACAGTCTTTATTTTATATCTCATTTTATTTTTTAAATCAAATAAATATATTTTTATTTTTAGTATTTACAGAAAAAAGTAAAAGTAAAACTTTACTTATCCACATAACTGAGAATAAAGAAACCATTATTCAAATAGCAAGCATTAATCAAAAACCTTTAATCATATTTATACCAAATATAAATAATATTAATGCAACTATTAATCAAGTAATATTTGAATCCCAAATAGCCGACCAAGATCATTTAAATCAAGTAGTAGTAGATTCTTCTAAAGTTTTTCATGATTTTAATTCATCTTTTATTCTTTCAAAAATAAGAATATTAGCATCTATAGCCATACCTATAGAAAGAATTAATCATGCAATAGATGCTAAAGTTAAAACAATTCAAAATGACTTAATAATAGATAAAATAATCATTACATACATAAGTAATGCTATAGAAGCAATAAGTCATGATAATCTATAAATAATTATAAGAAATATTAAAATTAATAAAAATCATGAAAATCATGCAATAACCATTTTTTCTAAAGATTTAGATCACAGTTTAGAATCTATAGTTTTTTCAGAAGTTAAATAAATAGGTGCTGGTACTACTCAAGTATTTATATTTTGAGATAAAGATCTTGCTTCTTCATGTGTATAATTTCAAGTAATTACAGCTTTTCATCATAATATTGGTTCATTTATATTAGGAGCAGTTAATAATTCTCATCCAACAAATATAGCCATTTGTTGTCAAACTAATCTAGTAGATAATTCTCAAAATATTTTTGCTCACTCTGAATTGAAAGTTAATTCAATCATTGGAGCATATATTTCATTAAATTGAACAGATGATTTAACAAAATATTTATCATCTAAAACTCTTCATTGTTTATCTTTAGCAGGCATCCATAAAGATGGTGTTTTTGATATAAAAATATAATTATATTTTGAATTAGTTAAATCAGAAACTATAATATATCACTCTTCATTAGTTAAAATATTTTTTGTATCAATTACACTGTTTGGTAAAATTTCTTTAATATCATATATAGAAGATATATTTTCTATTTCTCAAATAGCTACATTTTCGTAAGATAATTTATATTTATCAGATACTAATTTAAAATTTGATGTTTCTTGTATTTCTGTAACAGCTGAATCAGCTAAAGTTTTTCTAGCTAATAAATCTTCATCGGTAATTTCTTTTCTTTTTTCTCTAAATTCTATTTTTACAACCTTTCAAATTGCAGTTTTTGCTTTTTCTATATTTTCACTATTTTCTAATGAATTATTTCATTTTAATGGTATTTGTACAACTATATGTTGTTCTCAAGCATAACTAGCAGAAGTTATAATAGAATCATTTATATTTAAAGTTTCTATTCTTTTATCTATAATAGATTTTAATCCTTCTATAATTTGTTTTTCCTTTTCAATATTGTATTCTTCATCTAATTTTGCTTGATCTAAATCTACTTTATAATCAAGCTCTATTCATCATTGCAAATCAAGTCAAAGTTTATACTCACTTCAAGAAAAAGGAACCTCTATATCATAATTTGACCACGGTATAACATAACCTAATAATCAAATTCAAATAATAATAATTAAAAATAACCTAAATACTAAATGTCTCATAATTTTTTATATCAAAAATAAATATAAGCAATTATATATTTTTATCAAAAAAGTAAAGAAAAATATTAATTTTTCTTTACTTTTTCTTTACTTTTTCTTATTAGCTAATTGACCACAAGCTGCGTCTATATCATCTCACATAGTAGCTCTTATAGTGGAAATAACTTTATAATGTTGTAATATTTTTTGAAATTTCTCTATTATAAATCTAGGAGTACTTGAATATCAATCAGAATTTGTTCATTCTCAAGAATTATATGGGATAAAATTTACATGAGCTAGTTTTCATTCTAATAATTTTCATAGTTCATGTGCTAATTTAATATGATCATTAACTCAATTAATCATTATATATTCATAAAATATTCTTTTATTTGTAATTTTTACATAATTATTTAATGAATCCATTAAATCTTTTAACGGATAAGTATGATCAACTGGCATTATAGTTTTTCTTATTTCATCATTTGGTGCATGTAGCGAAATAGCTAAACTAGTTTGTGGAAAATCATTTGTAAATCTTTTTATACCTGGTATTATTCAACAAGTAGAAACAGTTATTCTTCTATTTGCTAAATCAAACTTTTTTTGATCAGTAACAAAATTAATAGTATCACGAACTACATCATAATTTAACATAGGTTCTCACATTCCCATATAAACTATATTTCTTAATTTATCACCTTCATTATTTAAAAGTTTCGTAGCAAAATAAACTTGCTCTATTATTTCATGAAATTCTAAATTTTTAAGCAATCCTAATTTTCAAGTAGCACAAAAAGAACAAGCCATAGGACATCAAGCTTGACAACTTATACATAAAGTAACTCTTCAAGTTAAATGTCTCATAATAACTGATTCTATAAATTCTCCTGTAATTGTTTTGAAAAGTATTTTAGTAGTTTGTCAATTTTCACTAGTTTTTAATGAATCAACTATCAAAGAATCAAAAAAACAATTTTCTTTTAATAAATCTCTAATTTTTTTTGATAAAGTATTCATATCATCAAAATTATTTATAAAGTTTTTATAAATTGCATTTTCTATTTGAGAATATCTAAATATTTTTTCTCAATTGTTTTCTAGTAATTCTTTTACTTTTTTTTCATTATGAATCGAAAATTTACTCATGTTTTTTTTAAAAAAATATATATAATTAGATTAATTAAATACAATTTAACACATTTTTATATTTTGTAAAGATAAAAATCTTGAAAAAAAAAATAAAACTGTTAAAATACTAAAAATAACCAAAAAAAATATGAAAAATAATTTTAATATAAAAGCGACATCAATAGTTGAAGCAATGATAGTATTACTAATAATTGTAACATGAGTAATATGAATGTATAAAATATTAAATGAATCTAATAAATTAGTAATAACTGTTAGAAACAAAATTCAAGCTACTCAAATAGCTAGACAATGAATAGAAGCTTTTACAAATATCAGAGATACAAACTGGATATTATTTTCTAGTGATTATGAAAATTGTTGGAATGTTTTAAATTATAATCCTCTTTGTATTTGAAGTAATAATACTTCTCATGATATAGAAAGTGCTAATTATAAAATTATTTTAGATGAAGATAATAGATGGACTTTAGAAAAAACTATATTGTCTCCATCTCTAAATTATTCAGATTTAGAATACAGAAACTTTTATAAAATATGACTGGATTTAAATTGAATTTATACACACTCTGGAATTATTACAGAAATAAAACCACTATATACTAGAGAACTAAGTATATCATATTTACAAGAAGATTTAACTCCATGAAATACTCAATCCCCTAAAATAAAAATAATATCAAAAGTACAATGGAGTGATAATACTTCAACTGCAGCTCATAAAATAGAGATAGAACAAATTCTTAGTAATTGGAAAAGTAAAAAATAATATATATGTAAAAATAAGATAATCCCAAAAGGATTATCTTATTTTTACATATCATATATTGTATCATTTACAGAATCTTTTACTCTTCAAATAGTATCATTAGTTTCATTAAAAGGGTTAAAAAGATTTTCTTCTGAATAACCACCTTTTAAATTTATAATATTATTAGAAATTCTTCTTAAAAACTTTTTTATTTTAACAGTATCCATATTAGTAATCTCTGAAGAAGAAAAATTAATTAATCAATCTATATCTCAACTAGTAATTCACAATTTTTTTAATTCTCACCAATCTGATTTTCATTCTTTTATTGCTCATATAATTGATCTTTGATTTTCTCTATTTTTTATATAAGTAAATATAAATGATAATTGTCTTTCTATATTTGATAATTTAATTTCATTATTTTTTTGCTCATTATTATCGTATGTATATAATACTGAATTTTTTATTTCTCAAATCATTTCATACCAAATACTTTTAGCAACTCATTTACTTTTAAAAGTTCATTCATTTGTAATAGTTCAAATTTCTTCAAAAACTTTTCAAGATAATCAACTAGTTCATTGTTCTAAAAATTGATCTCACATAATGTCCTCATTACTAAATTTAGCTGCTCATGAAACATATCAATTAAGTAAATTATCATATTCTGATAATTCATCTTTATTAGTAAGAAGTATTTTGTCTGTTTTTGAATATTTACTATCTTGATTATTTAATTTTAACATAGCTCTAGTTAAAGCTTCTCAATATTTTCACCAAAACTCTTCCGTATTTTCCATTTTATCTCTTATAGATATTTTTTCATTATGTTGATTATCAAAAATATTTTTAGCTTCATTATACATTCACTTAAAATTTTCAGGATCTTTATTTTCAAATATTTTAGAAACTTCTAAAACCATATTATTAAAAACATTCATATCTGTAGTAAGAGATAAAAATCTAGTAAAAAGTATTCATCAATATCAATCTTCAACAAATGATTTAAATTTGTTTAATTGTTCTTCTTGTAATAAATATCAAACTCCAGAAAATAAAACAATAAAAGGAAATTCACTCATATTTACTAAAGTACCTCATCTTTTTATAGCTCATTCATATTTTCATAAACCATTATTAAATTCTCATCATTTAAATTCATTTTTTGCTGCATTTTTTCTATCATTAAAATTTCTCATTGAACTGGCTTCTTTTAATCACTTAGCCATTTCATCTTCTATTCATTGTTTAATTTTTCATTCATATTCTTTATGTAATCTTCATCTTCTTTTTACACCTGAATATCATCCACTTCAGCATTGTTTTCAAAGTAATTTATGCATCAATCTTTCTTCAGTAAATGGAAGATTATTATCTTCGGATTCTTTTTTTACATTTATAAATAATTCATCATTAATTCTTCATCAAAAAGCCTCATACCAGAGAAACTTTCATTTTTCACTTCATAATTGTCATTTTGCATATAATACTCAATATTTAGATGCCATAAACATAAGTCCAGCTTCTTTTTTATATTCTGGAGTATCTTTATTCAATAACCATTCTTTTATTCTTTTAATTGCATCTCAAGAATCTATTTTTCAAAGTCAATCAAGTTCTTTATCCATTTGTTCTGATTCAGCTCTTTCTACTTTTATTAACATGTCATTTTTTATTTCTAAAGGTAAAAATTTTCATAAAGATAAAGCAAATTTAGCTGCATGTATATCATTTCACTTCTTCATTGTTTCTTTTATTCATTCAATAAGCATATTTCATCATGATATAAGCTCATTAAAAGAAAATCTATTAAAAAATCTACTTGATAAACTTCATTTAAATTTATTTTGAATATCTTTTGGTTCTTCTGCTTTTATAGTTTTTCATACTTTCCAATCTGGATATAAATCATATTTTTTAATATATAAATCTAATTCGTTCAAATTTAAAGTTATTTCTTTTTTATCTAAATAAATCAATTCTCACTTATCATCTTTTCATATATTATTTTTACTTTTAGTCTTTTTATCTAAATTAGAATAATTTTTTCTTTCTCAAAATTGAACTGTTACATAATTATTTGATATTTTTTTTATTTTTACTAACTCATCATTTTTAGAAGAAGACAAATATTCTATATCTTTACTATTTTTACTATCATCATCATTTCATATTTTAGTTTTAATTTGTCAATTACTTATTTCACAGTTTCACCATTTTTCATTATCTAATTTTTTCAGATTTATATAACTCTGAAAATCTTTTATAACAGAAAGTCTTTTTGATTTATTTTTTTTAAATATATCTAAAAATATATCAAAAGTTAATTCTCAATTTGCTCATTCTATTCATGCTCAACTTTTTAATTGTATATTTCAATTTTTATAATCTATTCAAATTACTTCATAAATAGTTCATAATGATTCTATAAAAATTCATTTTTCAAATCAAACTTTTTTTCAATCAGAATCTTCTTCATCAATCATATCATTAAACTTTTTAAAATTTATTAATTCTAATAAATTTTCATCACTTTTATTTTTATCATAATTTGATAATAAAGCTTCTTTTTGTTTTATTAAAGATTCTAATTCTTTATCATCTTTTTTTGTTTCAAATTGATTTTTTAAATCATTTATTTCTGAATTTAATCAAGCTACATAAGTATTTGAAAGTGTATCTTTATTTTGTTGTAGTTCATTTATATTTAGTTTTTTATAATCTAAATATCCTAATTCACTATTTGGACTATAAATTTTTTCTTCTATTTCTTTTTGAGTAAAAAAATCTAAACCTACACTATTATTTTTATTTATTGTATTTAAAAATTGATTATATGAAAAATTTTGTATTTTTATATCATAGTATTGAGAATATATTTTGTTTCATTCTCATATTAATTTTAATCAAATTTCTTTTTTCTGATCATCAAAAAACTCTATTCTAAAATAAATATTTTTTATATCTCAATCTATATTTTTACTTATATAATTAAATATATTTCATTGTTTAAATTTATTTAAATTTTTGAATCTATTATTTGAATTATTTTCATTAATTACAATCAATAATTCATTAAAACTTTGTGGTCAATTTTCTTTTAATTTTTCTCTACCTTCTATTAATAAATCTTTAAAGTCATCTTCTAAATTTTTAAATCAAATTTTTGTTCATAATAGATTATGACTATTAATATCCGAAATTAAATCTTTTGTAGAAAGAATTATATCAGAGTAAGAAGTATTTTCTATTATAGAAGTTTCTAAAGTAGATGCTAATCACTTACCAGATAATGAGTCTTTTAATATTTTTTCTTTTTTTTCTTTTGCTTTTTCAGTAGTAATAAGTCAAATATCTATAGCTTTTTGTAAATCAATAGTTGGTATAAATACTTCAACTAATTCTTTTTTTTCTTCATCATTAAAAAAATCAAGATCAAAAAGAGTTCTTATATCAGTATCAATAATTCTATTAGTTGATATATCATATAATATAGATTCTATTTCTTCTTTTTTATTTTTTCAATATTTATTTGATATTTCATCTAATCTATTTTTAATATCATTTTCAGATAATATATTTAAAAATTTAAAAGTATTTTTTTTATTTCTAAGGTTTAAATTAGGTATTATATTATTTAAAAAATCAATAGTTTTTTTATTAGAATTTATAAGTTCATATAATTCATCAATAGATAATAATTTAATTTTAGATTTTACTTGAACTTTATAATTTTCATCAATATTATATAATCAAGACAAAATTCATAAAAATATATTTCTAGCATTTTTTATTTTTATAAAATCTTTTCATATTCATCTTTTTAAATCAAAAATATTTATACTATCTAATTTTATATCTTTAAATTCATCATTATAAGATATAAATCTTTGCATATCTTTATCTAAATCTACAACTGCTGAAATACTATCATTGTTCATAATAGAATCCATAAAAATAATATCATTATTATTAATTTTATCACTAACAAAATCTTTTATAAATTTATTTTTTAAATCTATAGTATTATTTTTATTTTTTTCACTATTTTCATTTAAATTATTATTTCAATTAATTGCCATATGTTTTTATATTAAAAAAATATTTTATATATTATACTAAAAATTAGTCAAAAAAGCAAAAAAATTAAATAAAAGATTAGACAAAAACAATATGTTTATTATTATACTAATAATCTTAAAATAATAATTCTAAAAATTATAAAAATATGATAATAGTATGAATAATAGTTTCAATAGTTTTGTTTTCTATAATAGTTTTATTTCATGAATGGTGACATTTTTATACTGCTAGATTTTTTTGAGTAAGAGTAGAAGAATTTGGTTTAGGTATACCACCTAGAGCAAAAAAACTTTTTACTGATAAAAAATGAACACTTTATTCTTTAAACTGGCTTCCAATAGGTTGATTTGTAAAATTAACATGAGAAATGCCAAATACTTTTTTAGTATATAATGAAAAAAAAGAATTATATAATAATGAAGATTTAGAAAATGATTTAAAAAAATGAATAGAAATATATGATTCTGAAAACAATAAAGTATCTAAAAATGATAAAATAATAATTTTAAAAAAATTAGAAGAAAACAAAGCTGATTATAATTTAATGAATAAGTCTGCATGGAAACAATCAATTATAATACTTGCTTGAGTATTTATGAATTTTTTATTAGCTTCAATAATATTTTCAATATTATTTTTTGTATGAGTAAAACCGATATGAATAAACTCAAAAATAGAAACTAATTTACAAACAAAATTAATACCTACATATGAACAAGCTATAAATTCATGATTTTTAATAAAAAAAGAATGACTTGTTTTATCACCTCTAAAATGAAGTATAGCAGAAAAATCATGAATAATACAATGAGATATAATAAAATGAATAATCAATAAAGATGGGACATTAGAGATTATAAATGAAACAGAAAAATTAATAAAAATAATTTGAAATAATGCTAATAAAGAATTAGTATTTGAAATTATTAGAAATACTGAAATACAAAAAATAAAAATAACACCAATTATTAATGAAAATGATAAAAATAATATATGAAAAATATGAACATATATATGAGATAATATAGAGTTAAATGAAAAATTTGAATATAAATTTAATATTATAGATTCTATAAAATATTGAACAATAGAAACATATAATATATCAATTTTAACATTTAAATGATTATCTATTCTACTTAAAAAAATAATCAATCCTAAAACTTCAAATGAAAGAACTGAAGCAATATCTGAAGTAAGTTGACCTATATGAATAGTAACAATTGTAAGTAATGCCTTATCTGCCTGAATAATTTCTTTATTTATTTTATGAGCAATTATTTCTATAAATTTATGAGTTTTTAATTTATTACCTATTCCAGCATTAGATTGATGAAGATTTCTTTTTATCACAATAAATGGTTTGATAAAAAATATTTTTTGAAAAAAAGCAATAAGTGAAAAAACAGAATGAATAATTCATATATGATTTTTTGTTCTATTAATTGCATTAAGTTTAATAATAGCATATAATGATATCAATAAAATTATTTCTCAGTAAAAAAATATGCACAATAACAAAATTTTAGAAAAAGCAAAAAAATATGTAAATAAACTTTTAGTACCTTTAGAAAAACATTACTATCATAGCTATAAACATGCAATAGAAGTAATGGAAAGGGCTATTTATTTATGAGAAAAAGAATGATTAAATTGACAAGATATAGAAATAGTTGGTTTAGCATGATTATTTCATGATACCGGTTTTGTTATACAATATGATGATAATGAACCTATTTGAGCAAAAATTGCACAAAATTATTTAAAAAGCATATTGTATCCTCAAGAAAAAATTAAAACAATTGAAAGATTAATTTTAGCAACAAAACCTAGTTATAATAAACCACAAGATATATATGAAAAAATAATAAAGGATTCTGATTTAGATAATTTAGGTAGAAAAGATTTTTTTGAAAAATGACATTCTTTAAAGAAAGAAATAGAAATAATAAAAAATATAAAAATAAGAGACCCCGACTGGAATCATTGATCAGTAGAATTATTAAAAGAGCATCATTATCAAACTATTACTCAAAAGAAAGAAAGAAATGTAATAAAACAAGAAAATTTAAAAAAAATGATTGATGAACTTGAAAATAATATAATTTAGTAAATTAATAGATATATAAAAGTAAAAATCTTAATATAAATTTATATTAAGATTTTTACTTTTATATATTTCTCCCCTTTTTGATATAATTATTCAATCTAATCACTTAGTATTTGATAAAATATTTATAGATTCTTTTAATGGTGTAACAAAAAGTGCAGTTGAAAATATATCTGAAAAACTAGACAATTTATGTAAAATAAATATTGCTATTTTATCATTTTGAGATTTTTTTTCTTTTGGATTAATTAAATGATGTCAAAGATTCGTTTTTCTTTTATTTGGACTAGAAGATGATATAGAACTATTTTCCAAAATAATTTCTCAAATTACTTTTTTATCATCATAAGGATCTTCTAATAAAATAGTATGTTTTCATTTAACTTTTATATCTCATCAAAAATTAATAATAAATTCTTTGAAATGTTTATCTAATATATTAAAAATTTTATCTACCATATATCATTTTCATACTGCTCATAAATCTATAGAGATATCATTATGTAAAAATAACATTCAATCCTTTATTTCAATATTTTCATATCAAATATTTTGTTTTTGTATTTCTTTTTGTATTCAATATCAAATATTTTCTAATAATGGTAAAATAGTTATATCAAAATATCATTTAGTAATTTTTGAAACTTTATTACAAAGATTTAAAATAGATAAAAGTTCTCAATTAATTTGAGAACTTTTATCTTTATTTAAATTATATAAATAATTTCATTTAATAAATCTAGAATATTTATTCTCAAATAATTGAACTTCATAAAAACATTTATCTATAATTTCATTATTTTTTTCATTAGATTTTATATTTATATCAAGTCTTGATCAAAATAATTTTCTAGAATATTTCATATGATTATTTTAATGCATTTCTAAAAGCTTCTGTAGTCAAAGAACCTCCTGCAACTTCAAATTGTTTAGCATCATCAATTGTTTTTCATATTAATATTTGAGCTTCACTATTAAAATTAGATAAATCAAAATTACTAGCTGAAATATCCATACTTTCAATAATTCAATTACTATCTAAAACATAAGATACAAGCATATCAACTTCTCATTTTGGATTATTATATTTAGCATCAATTTTTATAACCTCATTAGTTTTCAATAATTCATTAGAAATATCTGAATCAATATTCATTTCAAGATTATTCAATTCTTCATCTATTTGATTAGTAGTTTCTTCAATTACTATCTCATCAACTATATTATTATTATTTTCTACCTTATCAGAACCTCCACAAGATGCTAATAACAATGTTAGCATTAATACATAAATAATTTTCATTTTATTATTCAAGTTAAAATATAATTTGTGCAAATATTGTATTTTAAAAAAAAATAATGTCAAAAAATAATGGTTCTTTTTAGCATTATTTAATTTGACTAGATTAAAAAAATAAGAGGGTTTTTACCCCTCTTATAAATTTTTTACCTAATTTATTTATCAGGATATATTTTTTTAAATTCTTCCTGGTAATATTTCAGTATCAGATTTTTTATATAATCTGACCAAAATGTGTTTTCATTTTGCATTTTTTACTCCTTTTTGTATAAATGAAAATTTATTATATAAATAATAAAATGAAAATCAAATAATAATATTTTTAATGTCGTAGAAAATATAATACATTTTGTGCATCGTTGTAAATAACCGATGAATATATTTTTAATTGATTGGGACAAGTAAAAAAATATTGAAAAATATTTAATTAAGAGAGAGATAAAAAACTCCAAATGAAATATTTGAAAAGATGAAAGAAAATGATGAAGTAATAAATACTTTACTTTGTGAATTAAAAGAAATACTAAAAAAATAGCATCAATAAAGGAAAAATTGATGCTATTTTTTAAAAAATTTATATATGGCAAGGACCGCAGGAATTGCACCTACGTCTTTCGGGGTCGGAATCCGAACACTCTTCTAATTAAGCTAGGTCCTTAAAAAAATTAACTCTATAAGTATACTAATAATATTTAAAATTTTTTTATATTATTAACTACTTTTATATTATTAATAATTAATATATTTTCAACTTTTTTTATAAAAAAAGAAAAACTTGCTTTTTTTGTATTTAAGTTATAATTATAGATACTTTATTTCTTAACAATTTTATTTTTTAACTGTGTTTTTATTATGTGTTTTTTATTTTATTTTTCTAATTAAAGAATTATGTTTAAATGAAAGATATATCTATATAAAAATATAGACGGAAAAGAAGAGAAAATAGAAAAAGAATTTAATCAGGAAGAAGAATTCAATAAATATATTGAAGCTAATCCTGAATTTAAAAAACTTGGTAATAAATGGGTAGAGTTGTCATCTTCTGATAGATCTAGCGAAAATAAATCTAATGGAAATAGATCTAGTGAAAATAAATCTAATGGAAATAGATCTAGTGAAAATAAATCTAATGGAAATAGATCTAGTGAAAATAAATCTAATGAGAATAGAACTAGTGAAAATAAATCTAATGAGAATAAATATAATTAGAATAAAAAATGATTTGATAATTTATCATAATCAATTATAGGAAAATCTTAGTAAGATAAGTAAATAATACTTTTAAATAAAAACAAAAAGACTTTGAAAATTTTCAAAGTCTTTTTGTTTTTATTGTATTTTATTGTTTTATCAATAGAATACAATAAATAATTAGTAATGAATAAAAGTGAAACACCTAAAAATAAAAATAAATTCTTTAGAATTTAATTGAGAAATAATTTTAAAAGATATTGATTTAACTCTAAATAAAACAGATAAAATATCAATAGTTTGAAGTAATTGAGCTTGAAAAACAACATTAATGAAGATTTTAACATGAGAAATAAAAAATTATGATTGACATATTGATAATGTATGAAACTTAACTTTATGATATTTACATCAAATTAATTCTGATAATGAATATAAATTAGTAAGAGAAGAGTTAAAGGAATGATTAAAAGATATAATAGAAATGGAAAAAAAACTTACTATAGTAGAATATAATATGAATAATAATCAAAATGATATAAATATAATAGAAGAGTATACTTCCCTTTTAGAACAATTTAATAATATATGATGACATGATTATAATAATAAAATTCATAATGTAGCAAATTGAATATGAATACTTAATTTACTTGATAAAAAATTATGTGAAGTAAGTTGATGACAAAGAACAAAAATTGCACTTGCAAAAGTATTATTAGAAGCACCAGATATACTTTTTTTAGATGAACCTACAAATTTTATAGATATGGGTTCTGTAGAATGGTTAGAATCTTTTTTACAAAATAAATGGAAATGATGATATGTAATAATATCTCATGATAGAGAATTTTTAGATAGAACATGTAATAAAACATATGAAATTCAACCTAAAAGATTATTAACTTTTTACAATACAAATTATTCTGGTTACTTAATAGAAAGAGATAGAACCGAAAAGAAAAAAATAGATGATTATAAAAGAGAACAAGAATATATAGAAAAACAAGAAAAACTAATTAATAGATTTAGAGCTGGATCAAGAGCCTGATGGGCAAAATCAAGAGAAAAAAGTTTAGATAAAATGGATAAACTTGAAGCTCCATATATACCTAAAAAACCTAAATTCTTTTTTGATTTTTCTGGTGATTTACCTGAAAAAGTACTATATTTTAAAGAAGTTTTTATATGAAGAACAGAACCTTTATTTTATATAAATGAATTATACTTATATAAAAAACAAAGAATTTGAATAGTATGAGAAAATTGAGTTTGAAAATCTACTTTTCTAAAAACAATTTTAAAAGAAATAGATATTTTAGATTGAATTTATAGTAAATGAAAATGAGTAAAAATATGATATTATTCACAAATGCATGAAGAACTAGATAAAAGTAAAACAGTTAGAGAAAATTTTGAAAAACAATGACTTAATTATCCAGATCAACATTTAATATGACTTTTAAATCATTATTTATTTGAAAAAACAGATTTAGATAAAAGAGTATCTGAATTGTCATGATGACAAACATCAAAATTATTATTTGCTATATTATGACAAAAAGAATGTAATTTACTAATATTAGATGAGCCAACTAATCATCTTGATTATGATACAAGAGAAGAATTGGAAACATCATTAAAAAACTTTCAATGATCATTATTATTTATTTCTCATGATAGATATTTTGTAAATAAATTAGCTACAAATATATGGTTTATAGATAACTCTGAATTAAGTGTAAGTTATTGAAATTATGAAGATTATAAATTTAAATTGGAACATAATATATGAATGGATGTAAATATATTTGATGAAGAAGCCGAATTAAATATGGTATTAGAAGAAAAATTATGAGAAAGACAATTTAAAAAATTAAAAGATAAGTTTGCTAGATGAAAAGATAAAAGAAGACAAAAACATAGAAAATAAAAAATACTTTGTAAATGATTTTATTTTTCATAACTCACCCTTGAATTCCCTCTCTTACCTAAGAGAGGGAGGCTCATAAATTTTGTAGCCCCTTTCTCTTAAGTAAGAGAAAGGATTCAGGATTGAGTTATGAAAAATATTTTACTAAAAACAAAGTATTTTTTATTTTCCAGATTTTATTCTATTACAATTTTTACAAAGCATTTGGCAATTTTCTATTATAGTTTTTCATCACTCATACCAAGGTTTTATATGATCTGCCTCCATTTCATTTATTTCAAATTTATTAGTACATTTTACACATATTCCAGTTTGTTTTTCATATACTTCCCTTTTTTGTTTATCTGTAAAAGCACGAATATTTAAATATTTTTCATTTTTTGTTAAAATATAGCTATAAATCCCTGATTTTTTTGTTACATCTTCATCTTGCATAAGTTTAGTTATTTCTTCTTCTATTTTATTAGTATCAAAATTATCATCTTTATATTGATTATAAAGTAATCAAAAAGTAACTCATTTCATTTCTCTACGATAATTTGGAAAAATCACTTTTATCCAATTTATAACATTTTGAAAATATAGCCACAATTCATTTGAATTTGGTTTATGTTGATTTTCAGACATATATTGTTCTATATTTCAGTTTGAAATCCAAGAAATTGCAGTTTCTAAATATTCTTGACGAATACTTGAACCATTTAAATATTCATTTGCTATATTATAAGCAGGGCAACTAGATTTACTGAAATATCTTTTAGCATCTGTTAACCAGCTACCAGTATAAATAGCATTTCTAAGCTCTTGTTCTGTAAGTTTTTCTCAAGCAATATTTATAGTCTTAAACCAATCTAGTTTTTCTTTATCTGTTCATTCACAGAAATAAACCATAAGTTTATAATCAAGTATTTGTTCTTGTTCTTCTTTTTCTAAATTATGAAAATATCTATAATCTATAGAAAATTTTCAGTCAATATATTCACAAATACTTATAGTTCTTTGTTGTCAATCAAGTACTTCATAACTATCATCATTGTTTTGTACCCAATACATAACATTTAATGGAAAGTTATTTCTAACAGTTTCTATTACTGAATCTCTTTGTTTATCTTTATATACAAACTCTCTTTGATATTTAGGACGAATATTTAATTTTTCACCATATCAAACAACTCATTCTTCATTATCGTTTTTGTATCAATTAGACACTTCCCTTATTTTGATCTCTTTTAGTTCTATTTTCATGTTTATATGTTAAAAATTAAGTTTTATAATAAAAAATTTGACTTTTAATGGAAATTTTAATATAATAGTAATACAATATTGCCATACGGCACACGAGGAAATCATTAATTTAATGATTTCCGATTTTTTTTTAGAATAAATTTTTAAAACTTTTTACAATATTTAAAAATCATAATCTTCAAATTTTTGAAATTTTTCTTAATAATCTTTTTTTACTTAATATTCTTCATTGCGAAATGATGATTGAACCTTTTATATGTCAAGAATCATATTCATAATAATATTTATTATCTTTCTTTTTTGAAGTTATAGGAAGTCAAAAGAAAATATCATTGTTAAATTTTTTTAAAATTAATACAGGTCTTTCATATAAATTATTTTTTCAATCTTGTTCATATCAAATATTTTCTCATACACTACACCACCAAATTTCTCTTTCATTAAAAAGTATAGATTTATCATCATTTTCTATAGATATTTTTAATTCGTGCCACTTTTTATAATTTTTACTCATATTAAGATATTTAAATACATATTATATACTTAGTGTATATAAAATATATTTTAAATCAAAATAATTATAAAAGTTATAAATTAAGTCTTTTGTTTTTTATAATTACACGAGCATAAATACTTGAATATAATTCTCATGTTTCAAGGTATTGACCTAAAATCTGTGGACCTAAAAATAAGTTAAATTACAAAGCAGTAATTAACCTAAAAATCATATAATCATTATTTGTAAAACCTTTACTATCTCTTATAATTTTTCAAATCCTAGAATTTAATCACTCTCAGTATCAATTATTATGT
>DIUG01000066.1 GCA_002422305.1 Patescibacteria group bacterium UBA6164
TAAAAAGTTTCTTGAAGGCAAGTTACAAATAATGATTATATGATTTTTAGGTTAATTACTGCTTTGTAATTTAACTTATTTTTAGGTCCACAGATTTTAGGTCAATACCATAAAATTTAAATACAAAAAAGATAATATGTTTTTAAACAAAAAAATTTGATTTTAGTGTTAATAATATTAGACTTAAATAAAAATAATTATTTAAATCAATTTTATTAGTTTTTAAGTCCTAATTTTGAATTATAAAAAATGGTCTAATTTAAAAAAGAGAGAAAGAAAACTCATTAAAACTCAAGTTATTTTGTATTTTATATTTTATATATGAAAATTTTTAAAAAAAAATTAAAAGGTTTTACATTGGTAGAACTGATTGTTGTTATTACTATTTTGGCAATTCTTTCTACTATTTCTTTTATATCTGTCCAAAACTATATAAAAGATTCAAGAGATGCTAATAGATTAGCAACTCTATCAAATATACAACAAGCATTAGAAATATATTATTTACAAACAAGATTATATCCAAATCCAGATTGAGAAACTGCTTCGTGATATATTATTGTGGATTTAATACCAGAACAATTAACAGAAGTATGAATAATATGAGATAATATATCAAGAATATTAAATTTCTCAAAAACACCAATAGATCCAATATCAAATACAAATTATATGTATTGAGTATCATATAATAAAAGATCTTATCAATTAGCAGCTACTCTTGAAACAGAATTAACAAATAGTAATTTTTTATTAAAAAATACATATGCTTTAAATCTTTGACTAAAAGCTAAAGTAAAATGAACTTATGAATATCCATTAAAAAAATGAAATAAATTATGCAATCTACCAAGCTTACTATTTACTTGAAATGTTTGAGAATTTACAAATAATACAAATTTTATAGTAAATAATTGATATAATATTCCATATAAATTAAATCCAAATAATAATGATAATTCTCAAGATTTTGAAAAAACACTAAAAACAATAACAAAAAATAATCCCCTATTATTATCCCCTACATGTATAGAAATACCTGCTATAAATTCTATAAATATAGATCAAGAATTAAATGAATTAGCTTATATTTTATGAGAATCAACTGAAAAAATTTGAATAATATCATATTGATTAGATAATTATTTAGCAAAAGTAAAAGATAATATAACTATATGAAATATATCAGATGATCTATTAGCATATTGATCACAAACAGATATAACAATAACAGATTATACAAATTGATGTACTACAAGTGATTGAAAAACTTGATGAGATATTTTTGAATGATGAAATTGAACTATATGAACCCCATATCAAATAAAATATGATTATCAAGTTGATGCAATAAGATGTAATTTAACAGCAAATTATAAATTGATATCAAATATAAATTTAGTTAATTATTTACCGTTAGCTTGAAATGTATACTGAGCGGAATGATGGTTACCAATTTGAAATAATTATAATTATTTTGCGGGTAAATTAGATGGTGATTGATATATAATATTAAATATATGAATAAATAGGCCTAATTATTCTCATTCTACATGATTTATTTCAAACTTAGCTAGTTCATGAATAGTTACTAATTTAAATTTAAAAACTAAAGATATAATTTGATGAGGCTGGACTTGATGATTTGTATGATGGAATGAATGAGATATTTCTTATTCAAGTATAAATATAACATGAAATATAAATTGATTGAATTCTATTTGATGATTTGCATGAGCAATGAATTGAGATATAGTTTATTCAACTGTAAATATAACTTGAAACATTACTTGAACTAGTTTTGTTTGATGATTTATTTGATTTAGTTTAGGTGAGATAAATAATAGTCAACTGACTTTAAATTGAAATGTCATTTGAACTAATGAAAGGGTTTGATGATTTGCATGAGAATCTCACATTATTAGAAATAGTAATGCAAATATAACTTGAAATATTGAAGCTTGAGATAATTGAACTAATAGTGTAGTTTGATGATTTGTTTGATTTATAAGATCTTCTTGATTAGTAGAAAATAGTCATTTAGTATTAACATGAATTTGAGTATCTTGAACAAAACAAAGAGTTTGAGGTTTTATTGGTAATGCAAATTCAAGTTCACAAATTTTAACTAGTACTGCAAATATTACTTGAAATATTACTTGAACTACATTTGTATGATGATTTGTTTGATGGAGTTGATGAGAAATATTAGATAGTAATTTAACTTTAAATTGAAATGTCATTTGAATTAATGATAAGGTTTGATGATTTGCATGAGAATCACAAATTATTAAAAATAGTAATGCAAATATAACTTGAAAAGTACAATGATGAGATGATTGAACATATAGTCTAGTTTGATGATTTGCTTGATTTATAAGACCTTCTTGATTAGTAGAAAATAGTCATTTAGTATTAACATGAAGTTGAGTATCTTGAACAAAACAAAGAGTATGATGATTTGTTTGAGAATTAAATTCTTCTTGAATTCTTTCATGATCAACAGCAAATATAACTTGAGATATAACTTGAAACTGAAGAGTATGAGGATTTATAGGAATTGCTTTCACTTCTCAAATAAATCAAAATAACTTATATTTATATTGAAATATTATAAATTTATCTACAATTGGTAATATATGATGATTTATTTGAAATAATAATAATTCTACAACTGAAATATATTCTAATAATTTATATTTGACTTGAAATATTTTAGTTAATCAAGCTTATAATGTTTGATGATTTGTGTGAAATAATTTATGAAGAATTATAGATAATAATGCATTTATTACTTGAAATATTGATTGATATATAGAATTGTGATGATTTGCTTGAAAAAGTAATATATTATTAGATGGTAATTATTTAGAAATTAATTGAAATATAAGATGAGATGCTAGAGTATGATGATATATATGATGACTATATGGTTGAGAAATAAAATGATGAATTTGAATTATTACTTGAGATATAATATGAAATGTTTCTATAGCTTGATTTGTATGAATGTCTACTTGAATTTGATCTAAAATTAATAATTCTAGCATAATTGTTAATTGAAATATTGAATGAAAAAATCAAGTTTGATGATTTAATTGAATTTTATTTGAATGAAATATACAAAATTCTTATTCTAATATTTATTGAGATATAAGATTATTATCTGATCCAGTATGGAAAATAGGTGGTTTTATATGAGAATTCCAAAATCTAAATTCCAAAATAAATACAATTAATAATGTTTATACTTATATTTCTTGAGAAATAAATTCAAATTGAGCATCAAATGCTTGAAAATTTGCATGAATTTATTTATCAGATGATATAAATTATACACCATTTATAAATTGTTATGTTCATAATAATAATAATAATACAAATAATTATTTCGATTGATGGACTCTTTGATTAAAAGCCGAATGGAATTGAAATGAAGTAATATGAAATAATACTAGTAATAGAAATTTAGCAAATGATTATTGAATACAAGATTTAACAGCTTTGGATTTTTTAACAAAAGCTTGATTTGATACAAATATATGGTGACATGAATCATGAGTTAATAATTGACTACCTTATTTAAAATAATTTTATATTTTTAATTTAATAAATTATGAAAAAAATAATACTAATTTTATCTTTTATAATATTTTTAACTTGATGTAATAATAAAAATATTATATCAGAAAATAATAAAGAAGAAAATATCAAAAACTCTAATTGATTAACTATAGAAGAAATAGAAAAAAGAGAAATAGAATTAAAAGAAAGAACTAAAAAAAGAGAAGAAATGAATAAAAAATATGACGGATTAAATAAGGAAGAAATAAATAAATTAATAGAAACAGAAAGAGAAAGAGAAATTTGAGAAAGAGAAAGAGAAGAAAGAGAGTTAGAAGGAGAAGTAGAAAAAAAAGAAAAAGGAATGAGAGAAAGATAAATAATAGAAATACTTGATAAAAAAATTAAAGTAAATATAGGAGTAAAAATTTCACTTCGGTAAATTTTTACTTCTACCTTTACAAAACTAACATATTAATTATACTAAATATGTTAGTTTTTTTAGTTAAAGTCATGATTTTAAAAGAAAAGATATTATCACCTGTCATAAAATTATTTAGAAGTGAAAATTTAGAATTTATCATGTCTTTTTTTTATTATGTTTTTAGAAATACAGATAAACAAATAGATACAATAAGACAATCAAAACTTGAAAAAGAACTAAAAAACTTTATAAAAAATTACAATTTTGAGCTAGAAGATGATAAAAATGAAGAAAATGCAAATAAATATATAGAAGTATGGATAAAATCAAGGTTTTTAAGAAGAATTGAAATAAATGAATTTTGAGATGATTATGATATAGAGCTTACAGAAGATAGTTTGCAAGTTATAAATTTTATAGATAATCTTTGACTTGATGAAGATTTACTACATGCATCAGTAAAATCAAATTTTGAAAATATACTAAATAATTTGAAATTTATAGCTTTTTCATCAGAAAGTTATAAAAAACAAAACTTAGAGGAAATAGATAGACAAATAAAAGACTTAGAAAAAAAGAAAAACTTAATAAAGATATGAGATTTGTCAGCTTTTGAAGAAGAAGTTTATGATAAATATAATTCTGCAAAGGATTTATTAAAAAAAATGCCAGTTGAGTTTAGAAGAGTTGAAAGTGTATTTGAAAATATTTATAGAAGTTTACAAAAAAAATCAAATGAAACAGAATTAAATAGATGACAAATACTTTGAGAAATACTTGATGAAATAGAGGAAAATATAAATAATTCACCTCAAGGAAAAAGTTTTGAATGATTTGAAAAATTTTATAGAGATAAAAGTAATGATTTTTTTGAAAATCTAGAAAAAGTATTTGATAAATTTGAAAAAATACAAAAACTAGAAAGTCAAAAATCTATAAAATCTATGATAAATGTAGATTTGTTAAAAGCTAAAAAAAGAGCCTATAATAAAAAGACATTTTTAGTATCAAAATTAAGAGAAATATTTAATGAGGAAAATCTAAAAGAAAGAAAAAAATGAGTAGATTTGATAAAACAAATAAAAAAACTTGTTATAGAAAATCAAAATAAAATAGACTTAAAAAAAGAATTTTTTGATATATCAAACGGAATAGAAGTTGATTTATTTATGTGAAAAAATCTATGGGAACCAAAAACATGAATTAAATTATCAAACTATGAAATACTAGAAAAACAAGAAATAGAAATAGATGTAGAAAATATTTTTAGATATACAAGTATTTCAGAAAAACAAGTAAAAGATAATATAGATACTATGCTGAAAGAAAAGAATGAAGCCTATTTAGAAGAAGTACTAGAAAATTATCCAGTAAAATATTCACTTGATGAGTTTATGACTTATGTAAAAGTTGCTATTTTTGATAAACATGAAATATCAAAAAAAGATATAAGTGATTTTAAAATAAAATGAATACATAATGATCTAGAAATAGAAAGTCCTAAAATAAAATTTAAAAAATAAAATATGCAAGATAAAATAGATCTAAAAAATGTATGAGAATGGTGATATTTAGCAAATATGATTTTAAAAAATAAAGATATAACAAATGAAAATGAAAAAAACTGGAATAATCTAAATAAATATTTTGGAGAATTAAAAACATACTTTGAAGTACTGCAATATGACCTAAAAATAGATAATACAAATGGTTTTGCATATATAGAAGAAATGGAAAATATGGAAGTTGAAAGTTTATCTAAAAAACAAAAAGTTTCTTTTTGAGTTACACTTTTACTTGTTTTACTTAGAGAGTATATCTATAAAAAAGAAAATGAAGATATATTTACAGATGTATATAGAGTTAGTTATGATTATTTAAGAGAAAATTTATCTATATATCTAAAAGAAAAATTTGAAAATGATGATAAAAAAGTACTTTCTGAAATAAAAACAATCCTAAATAA
Organism: Patescibacteria group bacterium UBA6164; assembly: GCA_002422305.1. Lineage (GTDB taxonomy): Bacteria > Patescibacteriota > Gracilibacteria > BD1-5 > UBA6164 > UBA6164. The sequence goes on from DIUG01000066.1 coordinate 5,955, forward strand.
AACAGAAGAATTTTGAATTTTATCAAAATTACAAGATAATGAATATAAGATAAATAAGATGATAAAAGCAAAGATGAACACGGATGATATGGAAAAAATACTTGATTTGATAAAAAGTGAGTTTAAAATAGTTTAATTGCAAAATTGAATTAAATAGTTATATTAAAGTTAATAAATTTTAAATAAAATGAAATGTCAAAATATCAAGATTTAACAAAAGAAGAACTTTTAAAAAAACTTTGAGAGCTTGAAAATGAACTTAAAAATAAAAAATATTGACTTGTTTGGGATGCTGAAAAGTTTCCAGAACAAGTTGTTTTGGAATGTGAGAATAATTTGCCAGTTTTGGAAGATGTAAAATTAAAAGAAATAAAAAATCCCCCTGCCTTTGGCATCCCCCTTAATAAGGGAGACTTAAATTGAGATTACAATATTTTGATAGAGTGAGATAATTATCATGCTTTGACAGTATTAAATTATACTCACGAAGCCAAAATTGATGTGATTTATATTGATCCACCATACAATACAGGAAATAAAGATTTTATTTATAATGATAAATTTATAGAAAAAGAAGATAAATTTCGTCATAGTAAATGGTTGAATTTTATGGAAAAGAGGCTTAAATTAGCACAAAAACTTTTGAAAGATGATTGAGTAATTTTTATTAGTATTGATGATAATGAACAAGCACAATTAAAATTGCTTTGTGATAAAATATTTTGAGAAGAAAATTTTGTTTGAAAATGGATGTGGTTTAGATCTGCAACTCCACCTAATTTATCACATAAAATTAAAAAGAATTTTGAATATATTATCTGATATGAAAAAGTTAAAAATAATAAAAAATATGTTTGAGTAAAAAAAGAAAGTAAAAGTACAGATCCTTTTACAAAACCACAGAATACTTTAAAAATTTTAAAATTTCCACCAAATACAATTATTTTTAATAATTTTACAAAATGACTTATTAAAAATTGAATTTACTGAACTTCAAAATTTCCAAATAAACTATTAAATGATTTGATAATTGAAAATTGATATAATAAAAATGAAGTTTCTTTTGAAAATAAATTTGTTTGGCTTCAAGAAAAATTAAATGAAGAATTAATAAATAATACAAAAGTATTTTGTTCAAAAGATTTAGTTTTATCATATAAAAAAGAGAATTATTCAAATGAGGTTCCTCCAAATATAATAGATTTTTCAGTTTGAGTTGAAACAACAGAACAAGCTTGAAATAATCTAATTGAAATTTTTTGAGAAAAATTATTTGATTATCCAAAACCTGTAAGTTTAATTAGTTATTTAATAAATTTCATAAATAAAAAAGACTCAACTATTCTTGATTTTTTTGCTTGAAGCTGAACAACTTGACATGCAGTTTTGGACTTAAACAAAGAAGATTGATGAAATAGAAAGTTTATACTTTGCACGAATAATGAAAACAATATTTGTGAAGAAATTACTTATAAAAGACTTGAAAAAGTAATAAATTGATATAATAAAAAATGAGATTGAGAATTTGTTGAATGATTAGGTTGAAACCTTAAATATTTCAAAACTTCACTTGTGAAAAAGACAAGAAGTAGAAGTCAGTTAAAAATAAATATCACGAAGAAATGTACTGAAATGCTTTGTTTAAAAGAAAATATATTTGATTTAGATTTAGAAAAAGAAAACTATAAAATATTTTCATCAAATAATAAAGATAGATTCTTAGCAGTTTATTATAATTTTATAAAAGAAGATTTTAATGAATTTTTAGAAGAATTAAAGAAACTAAAATCAGAAATAATAGTTTATATATTTAGTGTAGATAATACTTTTGATAAATCCTTATTTAAATGATTAAATGTTAGAATAGAAGCAATTCCACAAAAAATTCTTGAAGTTTATAAGGCTTTGATGAAGGTTTAGTGTTTAAAATAAATAAAAATATGCAACCAGAATACAAGTTTAAAAAAATCTATAGTCCAAAATCAAACAGATTACAAAATTATGATTATGGATCAAATTGATGATATTTTATTACAATCTGCACGAAAGATAGACAAAATTATTTTGGTGAAATAATTGATTGAAAGATGATTTTAAATGATTTTTGAAAAATTGTTTTTGATGAAATCATAAAAATACCTAAGATGAAAGAAAATATTTTGTTATACGAATTTATAATTATGCCAAATCATATTCATTTGATTTTAATGATAAATAATGATGTAGAGACAACGATTTATCGTGTCTCAAATAATGATGTAGAACTAAATTGAGACACCATAAATGGATGTCTCTACGAAAAATGAAATTGATACACCATAAATCATTGTTTCTACGAAAAATGATGAACTTTAATGAAAGATAAAAATATTATGCTAAATAAAAATCATATTTGATTTATAATTAGAAAATTTAAATGAAAATCTACATTTTTGATAAATAAAATGCAAAACAAAATATTTTTTTCTTGGCAACCAAATTATTATGATAGAATTATTAGAAATGAAGATGAATTACAAAGAATAAGAAAGTATATTTTAGACAATCCTTTAAAATGGGAATTAGATAAAGAAAATAGCGAAAATTTATTTATGTAAAACAACATATGAAAAAATGATATGAAATGATTGTAAAAGCAATTGAAGTAACAAAAAAATATAATCATGATGAAGTAAAACAATTATCATGACTTTTTAGTTATTTGAATAATCTTGATATAGATGAAGAATGATTTTGAACTTGAGTAAGTGCAAAATGATTGTGGAAACTTTTAAATCCTTTGACAAAAACTTGAAATCTTCAAAAATTTGATGATTGGTGGATTAGTGTTTCAAATACTGCAAGATTAAAAGAAAATAAAGATTATGAGAAAAAAGAAACTATTGAAATGCAAGCCAAATCTACCACTTCGGAAAATTCCGAAATGGCAAAAAGACCAGTAAAAAAAGTTGATTATATTTTAACTCTTAGAGCTTGAGAATATTGTGCTGTTTTAACAAAATGAGATAGTTGAGATCTTTATAGGAGATTTATTTTTGATATAAAAGATGAATTTTTGAGACTTGTTTTTAGAAAATGAAAAAGTATTGATACAAGAAATGAATTTACAAAATCTATTTCAGAACTTGAATTTATGAAAGAATTAAAACAAAATTGTAAATTTGAAACTCTATCAAATGTTTATTGAGAAATGACAAATTTGATTTATCTAGAATTATTTTGAGTCAAAGCTATAGAATTTAAAGAAATAAATGATATTTCAAAAAAATCTTTTGCAAAAGACTTTTTTACTAAAGATTGATTATTTGATCTAGAAAAGTTAGAAAATAAACTTTCTGCTGTTATAGGTTATATACAACCAAAAACTAGAGGTGATTTAAAAAGTTTGATTATAGATTTTTTAAATAAAGAAGTGAAAATTATTAAAACTATTTGAAATTAAAAAAATATTTAATTTATTTCTAAAAATTACACTATGAAACAACTTAAAAATTATCAAGAAAAAGCAGTTGATAAACTAATAAGAAAAAGTAAAGAACTTCTTGAAGAAGATATTGATAAAAAAACTATTATTTTTCAAGCTCCTACTTGAAGTGGTAAAACTTTTATGATGTCTCAATTTATAGAGCAAATTATAGCAGAAACCGAAGAAGATGAAAAAGAGCTTTGTTTTTTATGGCTTAGTATTTGAAAATGAGATTTACATATTCAAAGCTATAAATCACTAAAAAAAGAATTTGCTTGATTTCCTAAATGTGTACTTTTAGAGCAAGAATTTTTTTGATCTAGAAGAAGTATTGATCAAAATGAAGTAGTAGTTGTAAATTGGGAAAAATTATCTACAAAAGATAGTAAAACATGAGAATGGAAAAATAATTTAATGAAAGATAGTGAAAAAGTTAATTTTAGAGAGTTAATTAAAAATACTAAAGAAGAAAGAAAAATTATAGTTTTAATAATAGATGAAAGTCATGCAAGTTCTAGCAGTGAAAGGGCTTTAGAACTAAGAGATGAAATAATTAAACCAGATTTAACAATTGAGATGTCAGCAACTCCTGTTTTAATTGAATGACAATATAATGAAAAAGTTCAAGTTCAAGCAAATGATGTTATTGAAGAATGAATGATAAAAAAAGAAATTATAATAAATGAAAATTTAGATGAAATTGATATTGATGAAAATACTTCTGAAAGTCTTATACTTGAAGCTAGTTATAATAAAAGACTAAGATTAGCTAACTTATACAAGAAAAATAATATAAATGTAAATCCTTTGTGTCTTATTCAATTACCAGATAGTATAGAATGAGAAGATAAAAGAGAAGCTGTAGAAGAGTTTTTGGCTAGTAAATGAATTACTTATGAAAATGGAAAACTTGCTATTTGGATGACTTGAGATGAAAATAAAATAAATCAAGAAAAAGAAATTATTATTCCAAATGATAGTGAAGTTGAATTTTTGATTTTTAAAACTGCTGTGGCAACGGGTTGGGATTGTCCTAGATCTCAAATACTTATAAGATTTAGAGAAATTAAAAGTATAAGATTTGAAATACAAACAGTTTGAAGAATAATTAGAATGCCTGAAGCTATGCATTATTTAGAAGATGAACTAAATAAATCTTATGTTTTTGTTAATACTATAGAGTTTGAAGTTAATCAAGAAAAATATAATCCAAATATAATTAAATCAATAAAAGTTACTAGAAAAGATGATTTATATAATAATTTAGTTTTAAATTCATACTATAGAACAAGAGTTGATTATTGAGATATTACTTCAAAAATTACTCCAGTTTTAGAAGATGTTTTTTGTAATTTTTTTGGTATTGAAAAAGATAATTTTGATTTTTGATTTCTAAAAAATAAAGAAAATATAACTAAAAAATGAGTTAATTTAAATTGATATGATAATCAAGATGAAATAATCTTAAATATGAAAATTGATACAAATGAATTTGATAAATTAGTAGATAAAAAATTAGAAATATGACAAAGTTTAAATCTTTCTTTATCACAAAATGATTTAGAATATGCTTTTATAAATTTAATTAGACAAAACTTAAATTGATTTGCTTTTAAAAGATCAACTTGACCAGTTCAAAGTGCAATTTTTATCTGGTTTCAAAAGTATTTATGAACAAGACAAAATCAAGAATATGAAGCTATTTATGTGATGAATGTTGTATTAAATAGTTATAAAATTTTTAGTCAATTAATTGATGAATCTGTAAAAAAGTATAAACCATTAAAAGATGAGGAAATAAAAGCTAAAATGGAAGAATTAGAAGAATGGAATGATAATTGGGAAATAGTAAAAACAAGAAACTTTAACCCTTATACTTATAAAAAAGAAAATTATTCAAAATATATTTATACTCCTTGTTATCTTAATTTAGATAATAATTTAGAAAAAGATTTTGCAGATTTTATTGAAGCAAATAATCAAAATATAGCTTGGTGGTGGCAAAATTGAAATGAACATATGGAATTAAATTTTTGAATAAAATATTGAGACTTTTCTACATTTCAGCCAGATTTTTTAATAATGTTTAATGATTGAAAACTTTGAATTTTTGATACAAAAGCTAGTTGAGATAGAGAAGATCAGAATAAAATAAAAGCAGAAGCTTTACAAGACTATATAAAACAAGAAAATGAAAAATGAAAAAATATTTTTTGATGACTTGTGATAAAATCTTGAAATCACTTTTTATTAAATAAAAAAGCAGAATATAAATCATATATTGAAAATTCAAGTGATTGGGAATATTTAAAATATTAAAAAAATAGCAAAAAAGCAAAAACAAATAAAATTGTTTAGGATTCAAAAATGTGAGATATTATAAATAATTGAAATAAACATGAAAGAATGATTTATACTAAAAAAGTTTGAAATATTTAATTGGTGAACTTTTGACTCTGAGATTGAAACTTTTTACTTAAATGAAGATATAACTGTAGTTTCATGAGATAATTGAAGCGGAAAATCAACGGTAGTTGATGCTTTAGTTTCTTTACTAGTGCCATGAAAAG
>DIUG01000039.1 GCA_002422305.1 Patescibacteria group bacterium UBA6164
GAATAAAATTATAATTTTTATATAAATTTTTTAATTCTTTTAACATTTCAATTATATCTTTATTTTCATCTGTTGTTATAAATTTAGTTAATAAATTTTGATATTTATATATAATTTTACTAAATAATTGAAATTGTTTTATCATATTTTCTCTATTTTTTTCTTCATTATTAACATTTATAGTTCCTTGTGTTGAAATTAATAATGTTAATTCTGTTAATATATCTTTTATAGAAGAAATTTCATACAAAAATTTATCAGAATTTGTTGATAAAGTTTCTTTTATAATATTGACAAATTCTTTTTGATTACCAAAAATTTGATCTTTTCTATGAATAGGAATATTATAACTTTCTGATAAAGATTTATTTAATGAAATAATAGTATTACCCAGATCTTTTATAGAATCTATTAACTGAGAATTTTGATTATTAATTTTATCGTGTATAGATAATAAAATTTTATTATTATCATCAAGTTTTTTTAAAATTTCTTCATTCAATGAATTTTTTTTTTCTATTTCAACTTTATCTTCTTCCTTTTTTATTTTATTTATGGGTCTTGTATAAGATTGATAAGTTACTGAATTATTTCTTCTCATATTTATACAAATTTAATAAAAATCTTTAAAGCATTAAAGAAATTTATATAAAAAATATGAATATATCTGATAATTGTATATGGATAGCAAGTTTTGATATTGGTAAAAAAAATTTCTGTTTTTATATAGAAGAGATAAACATATCCGAATTAGATAAAGTAAAAAAAATACCATTAAATGATAGATATAATGAAAATTATACTCCAACAAATATTTTTAATGAAGAGTTATTAAAAATATTTAAAAATGGTAAAAAAATTTTACATAAAAATAATGATTTGACTCATAACACAGATTTAGAAAAATATTTTGATATCAATATTTGTTATAATATGACAGAATTATTAGATAAATATATAGATTTTTGGAATAAATGTAGTATAATTTTAATAGAAGAACAAATGACATTTAAATCAAGTTTTGGTAGATGTAGATTTAATCCAATGGCAACAAAATTGGCACAACACTGTTTTTCTTATTTCGCAATAAATTTTGGTAGAACAAAACAAATAACAATTTTTCCTTCATATAATAAGACTATAGTTTTAGGAGCTGAAAGAATAAAAGAAACTACGAAAAGAGGTAAAATAAAATGGAAAACTATGGGTGACAGAGATAGAAAAAAATGGGCTGTAACAAAAGTAAGAGAAATTTACGAAGTTAGAAATGATACTGAAAGTTTAGATTTATTTACTAATAAACCTAAAAAAAAAGGTATTATATCTATTAAAAAAGATGATTTAGCAGATGTAGTAATTCAATTACAAGCATATAAATATATGCATTTTATTGATAAATGTATTTAGTAAAAAAAATAGTTTTTTTATATCTTTAATTATAAATGGAAACAGAAAAATTAAAGATATTTATATTCACGATAACTGTAATATTTTTATTATTATTAATATTTGAAGGTATTATACCAGCTTTAATATTTTCCGGAATAATAAGTTTTTTTATTATAGGTTTTATTATTTATTTTATTTATATCAAGAAAAGTAAAATGAATAACAAAGTTATAGAAAATTTTACAGAAAATAAGTTAGTTGATCCATTTCCAAAAAAATTATATAATAATAATAAAAAAATTGAAACAAATTTTTATCATAATAAAAATTTACTAAAAAATAATTGTAATGATGATAATTATAAAATTTTAAATTTCGATCAATCTTTTGTTTCAAAAAATAAAGCTTTAGTCGGTAATCAAAATCCAAAAACTTTAATCCCTCCAATAATAACTCCTAAAATTTGTGATTTAGAACATTGGAGAGATGACGAAACCGTAATAGATTCAAGAATAAATGATTCTAGAAAAAGTGATATTTTAGATTCCGGATTCACACCTACATATGAATGTAAAAAAAATTTATACGAAAATTATGAAAATATAGAAGATCCTATACAAGATACTCAAATTATAGATTATAAAGATTTAGTTAATGATCAAAATTATAATAGAAATAGATTAGAATTAAATAGATTAAATTATAATTCTTCCAACCAAAATTATTCTCAATATACAGGTGAAAATTTAAATCAATATTGCAGTTCTAACAATAATAAATATATAGAAAATTTAAATTCTCACGGAGTTAATTATTCATCTGGTTACGATTTAAGAAATTATGAAGATTATTCTATTCCAAATAATGCAAATATTTCAACTATGTATAAAAATAAAAATATGAAAGATTACAATGAAAATTTATTCACAAATACTATAACTCCAGGATTATATATGAAAAATGAAATAATAGATTCTGTAAATCATAGTAATTTAGGTATTTCTTTGAATGAAGATATGAGAAATTATTCAAGATTTAATTCAACTTATATAAAACGCGATCCAAATACTTATACGCCTGGAAAAATTATGGAAGACAATACAATAACTCAATCTGATATATACGATCCTAGAAATACTGGTTATGGAGATAATAGTAGATATTATTTAGATAAAATGACAGGTCAACCAAGATTTTTTTATGATGATATAAATACTATAAATATGCCTAATTATATAACTAGATCAAATGTAGATTTTTTAAACTTTACCGATAAATATGGTCCACAAATAAATAGAAATCCTATAGGTAATATAAGAGAACAAGTTGAACAATCTTGGGTAGATAATAATATACAATTTAGAGAAGAATTACAATCTAGATTATTAAATAAATTTAATGCTAGATATATACAACAACGTCAAGCACCTATAAGAACAAATGGAAATTTAAGAAAAAGATATTAAAATTTATAATTTTTTTTTATTAATTATAAATTTTTATTTCAAATAAAAATGGTAAAAAGTACGAGCAATAAAAAAGTTCCACTAAAAAAAACTATAAAAAGTAGAAATAATAAAAAAATTTCTGTGAAAAATTCTCCAAAGAAATCTCCTAAGAAATCAGTTAAAAAATCTCCGAAAAATTCTCCAAAGAATTCAGTTAAAAAATCTCCAAAGAATTCACCGAAGAAATCTCCTAAGAATTCACCGAAAAAATCTCCAAAGAATTCACCTAAAAGTAGAAATAATATAATTTATCTATCAAAATCTACAAGATCTGATAAAAAATTTATGGTTGTTGTTGATAATAAAACTATTCATTTTGGTGCAAAAGGTATGAGTGATTATACTATACATAAAGATAGTGATAGAAAAAATAGATATCAAAATAGACATAAATCAAGAGAAAATTGGGGTAAATCAGGAATAAAGACAGCTGGATTTTGGGCTAATAATCTTTTATGGAATAAACCGACATTAGCTGCAAGTATAAAAGATATAGAAAAAAAATATAATGTAATTATAAAAAGAAATTAAATTAATCAATAAAATTTAATTTCTAATAACTTCAGTTAATTTTCATTTAATTTTATAACTCTATCAAAAATACCTTCTACACTTTGATGAGATATAATGATAACTAATTTTTCACTAAAATATTCTTTTATACAATCCATGACAATACTATTTAATTCCTGATCTAAACTACTTGTACATTCGTCAATCATAATTAAAGGTAAATTAAACATTTCAGATAATGCTAAAGTATAAGCTAAAATAACTCTACTTTTTTGACCTCCACTTAATCTAGATAAAGTACAAGTCATTCCTTTGTATTCAACTTCAATATTTATTGAAGGTTTAGTATTTTTTTTAGTTTCTTTAAAAGGTAATAATTTTACATTTATTGGATTATCTGGAAAAAAATAATCTAAATAAATTTGTGTATGAGTATTTATTATATCTATTATATTTATAAGAGTTATACTTTCGGCTTCAGCTATTTTTTCTTTTAGTATATTTGCTGAAGTAAGTTTATCTTTATAATAAATTTCATCTCTCTGAAGTTTTTCTATATTTATAATTTTTTCATTAAACTTAATTTTTATAGCTTCATTTTTCTTATATTCATCTAATTTTTTTTGTGTATTTTTAGTTATTTCTATATTTTCTTCAAATTCTTGTATAGATTTATTATTAATTTCTATTATATCATTTAATTCAAATAAATTTATATCTTCTATTTTTTTATTAGAAATTTCTATATTTATTTTATCTAATGTTTTTTGTAATGTAAATAAATTTTTATTTATATTATCTATTTTTTGTTTATTATTTGTCTGTTTATTTATCTCATCTCTAATAATTTCTTCTTCTAAAATATTTATATCTGAATACATATCTAAGCTATGTAATTTAATACTCCTTTCATCTATTTTTGATTTAAAATTATTCAAAGAAGTTGAAAGTTTACCTTTTTTATTATTTAATTTTATTAAATCTTTGTTATTATTATTATAATTAGTTATAGATTCATTAATGTTGTTAAATAATTCTTTTTTATCTTTTAATTCTTGGATAAAAAAATTATACATATTATATATAGAATCATATTCGTCGAAAAAAATGTTACTTATTTCATAAATTTCTGAAATTATATTAGAATTTTTATTTATTAAATTTTCTATATATTTGATATCCTTATCTAAATTTTTTATTTTACACTTGAGATTTTCTATATCTCCTTCTATTATTGATATATCATTATCCGATTTTTTTATGTCGTCTTTTATGCATAATTTATCTTTATCAAAAATTAAACTAGTATTACATTTAGGACAAAATATTATTTTTTTGATAAGTTCAAGTTTAGATTTTTTTATATTTATTTCTTCTAAAATATTTCTTTTTTCAGTATTTAATATATTTAATTCTTTATTGATATATATCATTGGATTTTCTATATTTTTTATGTTTATATACTTATTATCAACATCTATTTTTTTATAATTTTCTATAAATTTTTCTATATTTTTAATTATGGAATTTAATTCTATTTTATCATCATTTAATTCTTTTATGTTTATACTTGATATCTGATCTTTTAATGATGAAATACTATTTTCTATTTCGTCATTTTCACTATTTTGCATCATTTTTAATTGTTCTTCCATATTTCTGATTTCATCTTTTAATAAAAAGTATTCTTTTGATTTTATTATATTATCTAATTTATTCTTCAAATCAATCATGTTTTCATCACCTTTATAAATTATACAACTTAATTCTTGGTTCAATAATTCTATATTCTTATTTATTCTATCTTTTTCTTCAATTTTAGTTGAAATATAAATTTTATCTTTTTCTATATTTTTAATTTTATTTTCAGAATCTATTATTATAGATTTTGATTCTTTAATTTTTAATAAAAGTTTATTAATTTTTATAGTTAATTTTTCTTCTATTTCGTTTATATCATCTATACTTTTATTTTTTATTGGAAATTTTATATTTTTTGGTTTTTCAATCTCTTCTAAAATCTTTGTATTTAATTCTATTTCTCTTACACATTTTTCCAAATCTTGTTCTCTCTTTTTTATCATTAATTTACATTTCTCTCTTTTTTCAACTATATCGAAATTTTTGAATATAAAATTTTCTAGAAATTCTAATTTATCTGATGGAGATAACATTATGAAAGAATCATTACAATCTTGTGATATATATCCAGTTATATTATAATTATTTCCAAATATACTTGATATTTTATTCTGTGCTTCATCATCATGAATTTCATTTCCATTTTTATCTATAAATGTCAATGTATTCGGTCTTTTAGTTCTTATTATATTTGAATTATCGTCTAATATTAATTGAACAGAACAATTTTTTTCACCATCTTTTATAATATCATTACCTTGACCAAATAAACAAAAAAATATTCCATTAAGTATAGAACTTTTTCCTATTCCAGAAGAACCTTGAATTAATACAGAACCTTTTTCTCCCAAATCAAAAGAAGATTCTTTATAGCATTTAAAATTTTTCAATATAATTTTCATATTTTTATTGTTAAAAATTTTATAGTTATAAAATCATTTTTATTTTAAACAAATAATTTATTTCATATCAAAAAAATGGAAGATCAATTAAAATACTGTAATACAGTCACACAAACAGACAAAGTTATATTACTAGGTAATATTCCAGAAGATATAATGAATAGTATAAAACAATATGGAGTAAGACGTAGAAAAGGAGGAGGTGTATTTATACCAAAAATAAATAAAACAAAAGTAGAAGAAGTACTAAATAGATGTAATTTATCTATAAAAACTGTGGAAAATAATCAAAATCCAATAAATAAAGAAAAAGTAAATATAGAATCTTATAATAAAACAGAATTATCAGATAATGACATAAAATTAGAAAAAATAAAACTTGAAAAAAGAAAATTAGAATTAGAAAAAAATCAATTAGAAAATGAAGAAAAAAAATTAATACAAAATAATTATGATCCTCCAACTTTTACAAAAGATGAAATTTATGTAGCTATATCAAATGATATAGATAATAATGAAGAGATAGATGATGAAAAAGAAACAAATATTGATTTAAATAAAAACTTAGATTTAAAATTAACTAAAAAATCTTCATCTAGTGATTTATACAATTTAGATAGTGATGGTTCTAAAGAACTAGAAAAATTTAATGGAAATACTTTTATAGATAATGATACTTTTAAAAATATAATTGAACATAAAAAAAGTATAGTTTCAGACATAAAAATAACTCCTTCTTTAAGTAGTAATAGTGAAAAAAATTTAATATCTAGTAATGAATCAATAGATTTAGATATAAAAGTAAATAATGATAGTTCCGATTATGACCAAAATTCAGATGATAATAAAAAAAATATCAGAAATATATCATATTCCGATTCTTCAGATGAATATTCCGATAAAGAATATGATATAAATCCAAGTCATAATTCTAAAAAATTAATAATTAATTCTTCAGACGATGAATCTGAAATAGATTTGAGAAAAAATTATAAAATATATAATTCTTCGGACGATGAATCTGAATCAGATAAAGAAGTAAAATATAACCCAAATAAAAAAATTAAAAAAGATG
>DIUG01000037.1 GCA_002422305.1 Patescibacteria group bacterium UBA6164
TTTTAACATTTTATTTTTCCTGTTGAGATTTTGTTAATTTTTGTATATCCCTTACCAATATTTAGAAAACCTATCCTATTGTTCGACAAAACCTCTTTTTTTTCGAATATACTCTAATTGTGATTTTTTATAATTTATTTTATAACATTCATTACAAAGGCTATGTCGATTATTTCTTTTTTCAATTTCAATTCCACAAATTTCACAATAGGGTTTATAATAACTCCATATATTATTAATATCTTCAACATAAAATAAAATATCGGAAGTATCATCTCTATCAAATAATATTACATCAAAACCCCCACCTCTAACATGCTTCATTAATCCAGATAAAATTAATTCATGAAAGAGATCCTCATCTTTTTTCTTTGATATTTTTGCAAATCTAAGAACTGTTGAATCTTTTAAATTTAACGTATAATTATTATAATCATTTTTATAATCTTCATTTTTAGATTTCATTATAAAATCATATTTAGATAAAATAAGTATTGTAAACAATAGTTTTTCAAGTCTATAATTTTTTAGTGTTCTTATTTTTTCTAACTCATTTTTTCTAAATGGAACTGGTTCAGAAATTATTAAATTATATTTTTTTGAAGTTATAATAATCCTGTTGATAAAATTTTGATAAATTGGTTCTGGATAATCACTATAAATCTTTTTTAAATAATTAACAATTTTTTCATATAACTTATCTTCTTCAACTCCAATATGCCTATAATATTTTATCAATATTCTTATATCTTTTCCAGACATAAATCTTGTTAATCCAGATTTTAATAATTTTTCAGCATAAACAAATTCATCAAGAATAGTATTCATAAAAATCCTCTTCATTATCTATATCACTTATTTCTATTTCTTTCATTGAATAATTATTTCCTAAATATTCAATATCTCCGTTTTTATCAATAAATGGAATAGAAATATTAGATTGTCTATTTAAATAAATGTTCTCAAGCAAATCTTCACCAAACACGTTCCAAAGAAAAGTCTTATTATCATTTTTATGAGTAATGTAACAAATATCCACAGCCATATTTGCTAATTCAGATCCATTAGAGGAAATATAATTTGCTTCTTGTCTAATATATTTATTAAATTGTTCAATTGTTTTAAATTTATAATTATCATCTAAATCTTTTATTTTTGAAAAATTTCTTTTTTCACTTTTATATTTTTTATATAGGTCATATAATTTTTTATATTTTGTTGGATCAGTAATTATATTTTTATTTTTCAACAATAAGATTTGATCATCATCAATTTTTTTATTTAAAGAAGCCTTAATTAATTTTATTTTACCTTCCATGAGAAAACATATTTTGTTCATTGTAGAATCTGTTTCTAAGAAATCGCTATATTTATAATATTGGTTCAATAAATATTTTTCATCTGTTGTGACAGTTCCATTTTTATTATCTTCTATTATCTGATCAAGAGATTTCCCAAAATCTCTTTTTGCATTTCTATTCCATTTTTCTAAATTACTTAAATATCTTCGATTATAATGAGAATAAACATATCTCATAAAATAGGATCTCTTATTTATTTTTATTTTATTTAAAAATAATTTATTCTCTTTTATTTCCTCAGAGTCATTTTCTTCTATTTTATTCCATTTTGTCCAATGTATGGGAAAAGGTTTAATCTCTAATCCTTTGGTTGCATCAATCGTGCTTCCCTGTTCTTTTCTTAAACACTTTAATCTTTTGATTAATTCGTTGTATTCTTTAGAACCTTCCTCAAACATTGGTAGCATTCCAAAGGCAGTAGTAGCTACATTAGTTACAAATCCAACCTTGGTATTAAACCCATTTAAATCAGCATTATATAATTCTTCTTTTTTTATTTTTATTTTAGGAGATTTTTTATTTTCATATGTTATTGGAAGACCTCCATATGCACTATTGATGATATCTTTATTATTGGTAATGCATAAGATATCTCCGTCCCAGTCCGAATCTGCATGCAAAAGCACATCATTTCCAAAAATATTATAAACAACACAAGAATTTAAATATTTAAACCAATCATTTATTTTTTCACTATTTTTTAAATTTAAAATATTGACTTCAGATTTCCAGGTTAAAGGAGCTCTCATTCCTGCCAATTTAGATTCCCCTTTATTTACCCAATATTTATTATAATGTTCCCCTCTTTTTAACAATCCATTAATGGGGAGATCAAATATATATTCAAGAAAAGCATAAGGATCAGAAACCATAATTGTATAAGATCCATCTATAATTAAATTTCCTATATAGGATTCTTTTATTTTTTTATTTAAACTATGAACCAAATAAGTTTTTATATAAGGATCGTCTAAAATTTTATGATTTAATATTATGGCTTTTGTAATTCTGTCATTAATTTTATTAAAAATATTTTTATCATAATCTCCATCTGAAATTTTTCCAAGAAGATATAATAAAGTATAACGAACATCTTTTTGTGTTATTTTATTAAAATATTCAAATGTTTTTTTAGTAATGTTTTCTATGGATGTATCATTTAAATTTAGTGCTTGAATAAATTGATAATTTAAAAAAGTATGTCTAGAATCATATTTTGGAGCAACCCTAGTAACAGACCATTGCAAGTTATTTGACTTAGATTTCTTTTTATAATCAGAAATAGAAGAAAAAGCATTCCATAATTTAAATTGACTTTGAGTTAAAATTACATCCATATCTCTAATATTAACGTTGTTTCCATAAATATCAGTAATAAATCTTTTCCCAATTTCATCTGAAAACTTATGAAAATCAATTACAACAACCAATCCTTTTATAAAATTTGATCTTATAATAAAAGAAGAAGGAATATAATCTAATTCTAATTCATCAGCCCATTGTTTAGCCATTTTAGGAGATATGATTCCTTGACCATCCCAAAGATTAAAAGTAATCTCTCTGTCCATTTCAATTACTTCATCATCACTATTTTCTATTTCTTTTACAAAATCAACTCTTTCTGTTCTAATAACTTCTTTATCTGGAACAACACAAAAATATGGTTCTGAAACAGACAAAGATGCCGAAGTAGATAATGCAAAATACGCATTATATTTAGCTGGAGTAATTTCAATATTTTCTCTATCATTATCTAAAACTCTATTTAATTTATCAAAATATTCTTGATCAATAAAAAGCACATTATTTCTTCTAGCGTGACCTGCCCCACACGCAAACCTTACGTATTTTTTATTATTTAAAATAAATCCATTTTTTCCAATTTTTTTATAGTGATTATTATTTTCAACAAAAATAGAAATAATTTCAGGAACAAATAAATAATTATCTATTATTTGATCTATTTCTATTAATCTTTTTAAATTTTCTTCAGAAGATTTTTTTCTTTTTATTTTTTTTCTTTCTAGAAATAATTCTTGAATATCTTGTTCATTTAAAACAATTCCCTTTATATTTCTTAAACTTCTAAACATTTGGGAGTCACCCATAGAAACTATTTCACCATATCTTCGAGCATCTTTAATTGATAAATTTATGTTATAATTTGAATTTTTTAATCTTGAAGTTGCAATCTTAAATATGTAATATTGTTGAAGTTTTTTCAAATT
>DIUG01000007.1:0-2032 GCA_002422305.1 Patescibacteria group bacterium UBA6164
TTAATTCATTTGGATGAATATCACTATCTTTATTACTATTACTATTCAATTGAATGATTTGATATAAATTGAAAGGCAACATATATCTGTCCTCTATCGTCTTGTAATTATCCATTAACTTTCTTACTCCCATTCTCATCATATCCCTACTCTTTATTATTACTTCTTTTACTTTTTCATTTAATTTTTTTATATCACTATCCTTTATCTTATGTAATTTACTTTGTTGTTTTATTTCCTTTTCATTTAATAAATATTTTTCTTCTATCTCTTTATTGTTTAATTCCATTGATGGGAAATATACTTCTACTTGTTTAACCGTATCTATTCCCGCATCACCATAATTATATTCTATAATCATTCCCATGGCATTTCTAATTGTTCCATCATATTCTATTTTATAATCTTCTAAACCTTTGATAATTTTACGTTGCATATATCCTGTCTTCGCGGTATCACGAACCATTAATCCATTTGCCAAACCAAAGTTTAATGTAGAAGGAATTGTTAAATCATAAACTTTTGGATAATTTCTAATATCAACATTTGTAATTTCTACTATTTCATCTAAATTAATATCATTAACATCATTTTTATTAATATTATTTCTAGATTCAAAATATTTATCTAAATTATTTTTAACATTTTTATCATCTAAATTATTATGTAAGTAATCAATTTTAACTTTTTCATATAAATTATTTTCTTTAATTGGTGGTGATAATAATTTACCTGTAATAGGTAAATAATCACCTAATTTAATATCTTTAGTTAATTTTTCTTCAAATATTTTATTATTTTCATTCCAAACAATTAAAGATTTACTTTCAGTGACAATAACTTTTCTACCACTTTTAGTTTTAATTTTAAATAATTCTTTACCAGGATCATGTCTAGTAATAGCGGTAATATCTCCCCAAAAAACATTTCCATATTCATCAGTAGTTGGTATTATTGCTTTAACATTAATTTTATTTAAATCCAAATATTCCATTTCTTTTTCAGTATAATTCTCTACTTTATCTTTATTATCATCAATTAATTTATCAATCCAATATCCTATTGGTAAATGTTTAAATTCATCATTTTCTATTAAAATAATTTCTGTTTCCCATGTAACTGATTTTAACGCTGTATCGATTAAACCTTCTCTACCAGCTTTAGATTCGAAGAATAATTCATGACTTTTAAGTCCTTCAAGATAGGAGGAAGTAATAAATCCTCTAGCTTTAGGTGTATCATCATTTTGATGGAACATTGGAAGAGTTCGATTATTAACACTTTTTTCAATTCGACTACCATCAATAATTTGTTGTCCAACTAATCCAGTCATTTGACCAGTATTAAGTTGAGATCCTTTTGCACCAGAATCTTGTAGAACAACAAGAGCATTTTTATTAGTTAAATTATCAGTAATATATTTATTAATATTACTACCAGCACTATTTAATTCACCAGATAAAGTTTGTTCAACAAGAGTTGGTTCAATTAGATTATCATTTTCCATTTCAGTTAGATTATGTTCAACTTTAGTAACCATACCAATAATTAAATCATTTAGATGATCTTTAATTTTTTTATCTAATAAAATATCATCAAACCCAATAGTAATACCATTTTCTTCTAAATATTTTAAACAAAATCTTTGACAATTATCCATAAATTCTTGTGCTTTTGTTCCACCTAAATTATTACTAATAATATGAATTAAAGAATTTTTACTTTTACTCAACCAAGTCTTATTTAAAACACCTACTTTTAATTCTCCATTTACTATCTCAAATATAATTTTTCCATTACTTTCTTGTTTTAAATTAATCTCTTTTGGTATTATCTTACTAAATATTTCTTTTCCATCATAATTTTTCTTTTTATCTATTTCATCTAATCTAGCATTATTACATACTCCTAATAATCTTAATGCTTGAACACCACTAAAGGTTTGATTTAAAGTAGTTAATAAATATGCACCTGCTAAGGTATCCTGAACACATCCAATAATAGGATTACTATCACGAGGATTTATAATCTG
>DIUG01000007.1:2050-10801 GCA_002422305.1 Patescibacteria group bacterium UBA6164
GATACATTCATCCTAAAAGTATTCACATTTGGATCATTTAATACTTGCACTTTATGACCCATCATTGATGGACGATGTAATGTTGGTTGTCTATTGAATAAAACATAATCACCATTAACTAAATGTCTTTCAACAACATCACCAAAATTTAATTTAATTGATTTTTTACGATATCTTAAATCTACAACATACTCATTACCTTCACGATTAATAAAAACAAAATTAGCACCTGGATAATTATCTCTACCATTTCTTACTAATTTTGTTAAAGTTTCAATATTATAAGGTGTTACTTCTTCCGGAACTGTTAAATTCATAGCAATTTCTAAAGGAACACCAACTTCATCAATATTAATATTAGGATCACTAGTAATAACAGTTCTAGCACTAAAATCAACACGTTTACCCATTAATCCACCTCTAATTCTACCAGTTTTACCTTTAATTCTTTCACTTACTGATTTATAAAATTTACCACCAGCTCCGAATTGACTAGGCGGTAAAGCCATATTTTCATTATTAAAATAAGTAGCAATATTATATTGAAGTAAATTAAAATTATCCATATTATATTTACCAATTTCACCGGATTCATTTTCTTTTTCAAATTGTTTTCTAATTCTAATATTAGCTTTAATAATATCTGCTAATTTAACTGTCATACCATCTTCATTAGTAGCAGATGCTAAGAAATCAATTCTAGAAGTTGGTCTAATAATAACCGGAGGAATTGGTAAAGTTTTAATAATTAAATCTTCTGGACGATAACTCTTACTATCAAAACCCATTAAATTCCAATCATCATCACTTATATTCTTGAAAATTTCATATATCATCTTTGGTGTAATATTTTCTCTTATTATCTGTTTCTTCTCTACCTCTATTCCACTTTTCTCATCCATCATCAGTGCCATTCCTTCATAATCTGCTAATATTTTTATGTGAGCAGTTTTTTTCTTAATATCTAAAGCTAATTTAGGAACAGGAGAACCACAAGTGAAACAAAAACTAACATTTTCAGTTAAATTTTTAATTTCATTAAATTTACCTTTAGCTTTTTTAAATTTCTCTAATTTTTTATTTAAATTATTATCTTTTTCTAATAATAAATTAGAACATTTAAGACAAATACAACCTAAAACATTTTTAGTAAATTTAAGAAATCCATAATGAAATACCGGTTCTGCTAATTCTGTATGACCAAAATGACCTGGACAATCTCTTTCATTTAATCCACAAGTAGCACAATTTAAATATATATCACATGTTCCTAATCTTAAATCAACTAAACCACCTTTTTTTGGTTCAAAATTATCATAACTCTCCGGTATATTTATCCCAAATGGATCTTTCTTTACTGCTGAATAATTTTTAACCGTTCTATTGGCAAATACACCAAATTGAATTCCTGTTATATTACTCTTATTTCCTGAATAATAATTTATCATTGATGTCATTTTTATCTATATTACTTTTCTTTTAACTCTTTTAAGAATCAATTTTTATTATAACAAAATCAATAGATTTTGTTATAATAAAAAATGCCGAGATAAGAATTTGATTTATCAAATTCGTTAGAGTCAATAATCAAAAGAAAAAAATNNGTGAAAAAGCCTATAATTTAAAAACAAAGTTTTTAAATTTAGGATTTTTTTCAATTTTTATTATAATAAAAATTACCGAGATAAGATAAGACAATAAAAAAATATGTAATTAATTTAGAGCAACGCGTATTTTAAATGCCGACTTTTATTAGTTCTTATAAATCTTTAATGTTCTTCTTTTGGTATATTTTCTCTTATTTGTTTTATTTTTATAGTAATCTTTATTATAAGCATAAATAAAGTAATTTTTATAATTTTCTTCTTTTATTTTTATCTATTGATGTTTTCACACTTTCATCTAATGCTGTAAATGTATTTGGTTTATCTAATTTTATATAATGTTTCATCTGATTAAAAAACTGCTCTATACTATTCAGTCTTGGGTGATAGGGACAGGTATATACTAAATAATTACCACTTTCTTTTATTATTTGTTTCGTGCTTTCTTTTTTATGTATTTGTCAGTTGTCTAAAACAAATAATTTACCTCTCACTTTATTACATATCTGTTTCAAAAATTCGTTAAATCTTTCTGAATTCACTGCTCCATTTTGGTATAATTCAGACCCATCTTTTCAAACTTCTTTCACTACATTCAAATACTTCACATACCTTAACATAATTATTTATTTTATGGTAATGATTAACTGCTTTCAACTTCAAATCTGGTGTAAATTGTTTAGTCATTTATATAATTATAGAAATTATTTAACTATTTAGGAAAAATAATTAAAAATAATATGCTATATCAATATAATAAAAAATGGAAGTTATTGACTATAAAAGGTTATATGAATTGTCTATTATTGAAAAAGAAAAAATATTAACTGACAATCATAACAAACAATCAAAAATTAATGAACTAACAAAAGAATTAAACTCATATAAGATTGAAAATTATAGTAAAAAAAACTACTATCAAAAAAATAAGGAAAAAATTATTAAAAAGGTTAAGGAATATAATAAAAATTATGTAAAAACACCAGAAAAAATTAAAGAGTATAATAAACGAGCATACGAAAAAAGAAAGGCAAAGAAATTGGAAGAACAAAATTCAGAGAAATAATTATTTAGGAAAAATAATAAAATAAATAATTATTTAGGAAAAGTATTTAGAAATATTTTCTTTACATATATTATAAAATGGAATTGGAAGAAAAACCACCTGACCCTTCCGAACAAGTGTATCGGATTATTAAGTGTCCTTTGAAATGTGTTTTGAAAAGGTATGATACATTACATCCTATTATTGAAAAGGCAGTTATAGATATGAATGAAATTGTTATTTTATCTTATCAGTTTATTCGTATGTATTTGTTAAATAAATTCAATAACAACCAAGAATTACCTACTATCAATAAGCAGTTTGTTTTAGATGTAATAAAAACGATTAGTTCTCCAAATTCAAAAAGAGGTCAAAAAACAAAAGAAGAAAATATCAAAAATGCTACTAGAAAATCAGATATGAAACAATTTTATAATGAAGAATTTTCTAAATTAGTATCGCTTAGACCATCATATTCAAACAAAACTCATATAATAGCAATTACTGCTAATGAAATGATTACTTGTATCAATACCAATATTTCAACTCATTTTATAAAGCATTTATTCAAATATATAAATTGTTTATTCAGAGAACAAAAGTCATTAGAAATCAAAAAAGAAAAAGATAAGGAAAAGCGTAAAGAACTTTATAAACAATTGAACAAAGAAATTCGTGATTTGAAAAGTGATTTAATCAATAATAAAATAGAAAACTCAAAAGAAGAATACCATAGTTGGATTAGAGAAAATAAAGGTTTTTTATTTCCAACTAAAATAAGTAAATCGGTTGTTTATGATGTGAAAGCAAATCCAGAAAAATATATCAAACATTCTTTCTATATAAATCAAAAAATAGAAGAATTAGGTAAAAGACCTTACCAAGTCATTCCACAAAGAAATAATATTGTTCCAAAAAGTATAAAATTAAACTCTAATGGTATTGTTGATTTGATTGATGATAAGAAACAAACTATATTTCAATACAATAAAAGTGAGTTAGTTTTACACGCAAAGAAACACCAAAAACATATTTGGAGTAAGATATTGAAACTGGAAAAGAAACATATTTTCAAACAAAAAGAATATGTTTTTTACAATCAAATTATTACTGATGGTTTTAGTTGTTCTCTATTATTTATTTTGAAAAAATACAAAGATAAAGTATTTGGAGATAAATTACCAAAAGTAAATGATGAAATGGAATTTACCAAGTTGGAAGATTTATCCAAAGAAAAATGTGATGAATATTTAACGGATAAATACAAATTAGTTTCATTAGACCCTGGTAAAATTAGACCAATTACTATGATTGATGAAAATAATAAGTTCTTCAAATATACTGCTTGTAGAAGAAGATTTGAAACATATACAAAACGAAGTAATTACATTATTTTACAAGAAAAGAAGAAAAATGGTATTATTGAGAAAGAAACAAAATTATCCAATTTCAATTCAAGAACTCTAAACCAAGACAAATATTCAAATTACATTACAAATAAAACAATATTAAATAATAAGTTAAAAGAATTTTACCAAAAACCTTTATTTCGTAAATTAGCATTTCGCAGATTTATTAGAACCAAACAAAGTGAGGTTAAATTATTGAATGAGATTGAAAATACATATCTTACCAAAGAAGAAATAAAACAAGGAAAAAAGATTGTTATTTTACACGGAGATTATAGTAGAACATCTCAAATGAAAGATTGTATTTCTACACCAAATATTGGTATGAAAAAATTATTATTTTCCAGATTTGATATAGTAGAAGTAAATGAATTCAATACCAGTAAGTTATATAATAAATCTTTGAAAGAAATGGAAAATGTAATTGTTAGAAGAAAGAAACATAAAAAATCACTCCACGAAATACTAACTCCAAAAGAGGAAACCAAATGTCGTATATTCGTGAATAGAGATACTAATGCTTGTAAAAATATATTATTGCTTGGAAAATGCTATTTAGAAGGTCAAACAAGACCAGAACAATTTACAAGAAAAACAATAATTAAGGAAAAGGTTAAGAAACCAAGAAAAACAAACAAAAAAATATAAATAGTTGTTTCATTAAGGTAGTAAATGAAATAACATTAGATGGGAATTTGCTTATCTACCATAAAGTAAGCAAATGTTAAACCCATTACATAGAATTTAGTTTATTCTCCATAAGGAGGAAGCACTCGTATTTGTTTGTTGATTAAGTCGGCATTTAAAATACGCGTTGCTCTAAATCAAATAATAATTTACCTTTAACATCATCTTTTAATCGATAAATTTTCATTTCTTTTAAATCTAAAATACTTTCTTTTTTAAGAATAGGTAATTTAATATCATTTTTATTTTTATATTTATTTAATTCTTTTTCTAATCTTTCAATTTCATGATTTTTTTCTTCTAATTGTTTATTCATTTTTGTAATGAAACTAACTTTAGTAAAATTTTTTAATTCTTCTTCTCTTTCATCATGTTGTTCTTTAATTTTTTCTAATTCATGAAATTTGTTATTAAGTAAATTAACTTGTTGTAAAACTTTATCTAATTCTAATTCAATAATTTCTTTACTTTTAAGTAAATCTTCCATTGTTATTATTATTTTTATTCTTTTAAATTAATTCATAATACCTTTAATTTGTGGATATACTCTTTCATTAATAAATTCTTTATTCATAGCAATATTACTTATTTTAGATACTTTATTAAAATCAGTTACTCTAGTTGGTTTATTAACTTCTTCATTGGCAGGAGAAACTTCACCTGTATTACCAACACAAATAGGGGGGAATAAAGTAGGTGGTTTCCATCTATTAGTATTTAACATACCATGATCTTTATCCATACTAAAACTTAAACCATCCATTTCAGCACCTAATGGAACCATCATATCTTCAGGTAACATATTATATTTCATATCTCCATCATCTCTATCATAATTTCTAGTTATTTTATTATAACTTTCAAATGCTTCAACATAAGTATTTTTTAATTCTGACATTTTTTTCATATCTTCTTCTTTAATTTTTAATAAAGCTTCTAATTTTTCTCGATATTCTTTTAATCTATCACTACGAGTAGAACCCATCATTTCATCTTTAGTATTATCAATTAATTGATTTACTTGAGCAATTTTAATTACTAATCTTTGAATATCTTTATTACGATGTAAATCATCATAATTAATACCAAATTGATTTGCTAATCTACGATGAGGGTCTTTTTCTATTTTTAATTCATCTTTTAATTCTTTCATTTCTTTTTCATATTTAGCAACTTTTTCTTCTAATTGTTTAATCATTAATTTATCTTGATTAACGAAACCAGTTTTTTGATAATTTTTAATTTGTTGATCAATTTGTTGTCTGACTTGTAAAACAATATCATCTTTGAATTGATTATTAAGAGGTTTTTTAACTTCTGTTAAATTTAATTGAGTTCTTTTATCTTTAAATGGTGATTCTTCATATAAGTTTGGTACATCAATATCATCCATTGGTTTATTAACATTTTCTTCATTAGAAACAATAGGTGAGAATTTTTCAGTAGTTTTTAAATCCATTGGAACAATAGGATATATTGGAGTTATAATTAAAGTTAAAATAGAAACAACAGAAACTAACAAAACAATCATAACCATTTCAATAACAGAATAATTTTTAGTAGGTAATAAATATAAGAAAATTAATAGGAAAAAAGCTAAAATTAAATATTTTATAATCGATTTATTTATCATTACAAAAATTTAGATAATTATTTAATTAAGGTATAAATTAATTTAATACTAATATTTCTATTAATCTATATAATGTTATTGGTAATAATGCACCTACTCCAATTAAATATTTAGTTCCACCTGCTGTTAAAATTTTTTCAATAATAGAATTAGTGAATTCATATCTTCTAAAATCTTCTATTAAACTAATACCTATTACACTTAATAAAGAATCATTTAAACTATTACTAGCTATCTCAGATGTTGCTACTTTTTTATCAGAGAATAATGAACTAATAAAATTCCAAATTAAATTAAAAACAAATAAACTAACAGCAACAATTAATTTATTAAATAATGGATTATTAATATCAATATAATTGCCAATTAAAATTAAAATTACCATAATAAAGATATACATAGTACCGAGATATAAAACAGTTTTCATTATAAATAAAAAGAAAAATTATATTAAATTAAATTAAATTAAATTTTATTGAAGCATTATTATTATCTATCCAAATGAAATTAATTTTAATATTACCTTGATATTTATGTTTTTTAGAAGGATAATAAATTTTATTATCTCTAATTAAAGGAATAATATTAAATTGATAATTTTCTCTTAATTTATTTTCAATAGATTTAGTAATTTGTATTAAATTATAATGAGAATTAATTTTAGGATTTAGAATTATAAAATCATCTTGATAATCTAAATCTTCTATTTCTAAAATAATTGTTTTCATTGATAAACCATTTTTATTCTTAAAAAATTGCATGTTTTAATATAAGAAAAGAAATATTTTATTAATATAAATGAATTTTAATTTTTTAACTAAATCTATTATTGAAAAATTCATAAATGAAGCAAATAAAGAAGAAAATAAAATATTAATGGAAAAACATATAATAAATCCATTAATAAAGACTTTAAGTGATAAAGTAGAACCTTATATCAAATTAATGGTAATAATATATATAATAATAATTATTTTAATTATAATAATTTTAATCTTATTATTATTTAATAAATGATAATAAAAAAAATTAATTTACATTTTACAATTTTAGTTTGTAGTTATAATGTAGAAAAATATTATTTAAAAAATTTAAATTCTATTTATCAACAAGAATATCCTAATTTAACTATTATATATATAAATGATGCATCAATTGATAAAACAGATGAATTAGTAAAAGAATATTTAAGAACAAAAGATAATTATATCTATCTAAAAAATGGTTTTAATATGGGTTCATCAATAAATCGTTATCGTGCAATAAATTTAGCATTTGAATTTAATCCAAAAACGATAATAATATATTTAGATGGAGATGATTGGTTTTATCATAATAATGTATTAAAAGAATTGAATTTAATTTATCAAAAAGAAAAATGTGATATAACTCATGGGAAAATGATAAAATGGGATGGTAAAATTGAAAAAAAATTAAATCATAATACTAATACTAAATCATTACCTATTAATCATTTAAAAACAGGAAAAATAGAATATTTCCAAGGATTAAGTTTAAAAAATTATTATATTCCTTTTTTAAATAAATTTATTCATTTTACTGGTGAATTAATTGAATTTAATTATGCTCTTTCATTTAATCCTAAAATAATTGAAAATCCAAATTTTTATTATCTTTATAATGTCGAAAATTCAATGCATTATGATACTTCACCCTATTTAAGAAATAAAAACCAAAAACTTAAACAAATATCAATGAATCATACTAGGAAAAAAAAATTATTAAAAAATAATTTAGAAAAAATATCTTTAGATTTGAATATAATAAAATCAATTATATTAAAGTTTAAAATTATAGATTTATTAAATAATATTTAAATTTAAAAATAATATACTACTAGATGAAAAAAAATAATTTAGATATATAATATGATAAATACACTTTCTAATTTTTTAACTTTAAATGGATGTTATGGTTATCCATCTGGTAATACTAAAAAAGTTTTATCCCCTTTTGAAGAAAGTTTAGATAAATTAATGGAAAAAGTTGCTTCTAATTTCAAAAGTAAAGATGAATTAGTGATAGTTCATCCTAAAAAAGATGATATAGTTGCTGAATTTGTAAATGGTAAAGAAGATTTAGTAAATCATTTGAAAGAAAATAATTTTAATTTATCTGAAAATGTAAATGTATCAGTTTTAAATAAATTAACAGAAACTAATCCATCTTTTGAATTAGTATTCAAACAAAAAGATAATGAATTAATTTTAAATTTTGAAGATTTTGAATGTTTAAATTCTAATCAATCAACTAATGTTGAATCAACTAATGATACTAATGTAGAAACAACTAATGATACTAATGTAGAAACAACTAATGTTGAATCAACTAATGTTGAATCAACTAATGATA
>DIUG01000049.1 GCA_002422305.1 Patescibacteria group bacterium UBA6164
TTCAAAAACATTAAAAACTCAAAAAATTTAGGTCAATACTTTATTAAACTCGTCTTGATCAGTATAAAAGTAATACAGCATATTTTTTTATACTAAATATACTATAATAATTATTTAATAAAAGTTATAGTAGAGTTAACTGCTTCATAAAAAGTAAGAATTGATGAAATAAAAAAGTAAAAGTTTTTTTTAAACTTTTACTTTTTTATTTTGTTAGTAATTATATGTTTTAGTATTTACAATTTTATATAAAGGTAAATACTTATAATAATAGTTTTATTTTTACTTATTATTAATATGATAAACTACATTTAGATAAAGGTAAAAATCTAGAACCATCACAAGTATTATTATTTAAATACCATGCACCACATTTATTAGTATCCCGTACTTCCAATGTAGTAGGACAATTATCAATTGTATTACAATCTAATCATCATACAGATCAACCATATTTAGTATCTGAATACCAACATATTTTTTGTGGAACTAATGTCCATTGTGCATAATATGTTACATTTGCTGTTACTACTGTACTTGTTGTTATTTGTGTTCATCAACTTGTTGCAGTAAACCATCCATTAAATGTATATCAAGTTCTTGTTGGATTACTTGGTAATGTTCATACCGCTGTATTATATGCTACACTCTTACTTGTTGGACTATGTCAGCTTCATAAGTTTCAATCAAATGTTACTGTATATTGATTTGTTGGTACTGGTGTTGTTGTTTCAGTCCCTAGTAAAATACAATCTAAAGTTGCATCAAGTGTACAATAATTTTCTGTAGGTGTCGGTGTTACACAAACTCCATTTTCTAATACTTGTGGTGATGTACATGTTATTGGTTCTGGTGTTGGTGCTACATAAACTCAAGCTTCTTTAACAACACATCAAACACTATGTCAAGGTATACAATAAGCTAGACAAGCAGGAGTAGATGAAGGAAATAATTTTCAATTAACTCAATCTTGAATTACGACTTCAACTCATCAAACAGTCGCTTTACAAACTGTACTTGCTGTTTCACATTGATTAGTATTTGGATTCCATTCTTTTCAAGAAGGACATCAACTAGCACATTCACTATCTGTAGGAAAAGGTCCTAAAGTATCACATCTATATTGCATAAATTCTCAAGTACTAGGATGTACTCAACTTGGTGCAGTCCAAATTCTTCATCAAGATACACTTCAAGTACATTGTCATGTTAAAGATCAATTATAATTACTACATTCATTAGGACTTAATGACTCTATTTGTTCAAATGCTCTAATATTTCATTGAAGAGTATAGTTTCTCCAAATAGTAGAATTATTTGTTATTGCTGGTGTAAATCATCAAATCGTAGTAGTTCAATTTAAAGAAGTAGTAGTTAGATCCCCACTTAATTGTAATTTCACAGTTGAGTTATCTATATTTATAGTTCTTCATAATGGTAAAATTCCAAATGTAGAAGTGTTAGGGTCTAAAATAGTTCAATTACTCTTAGATCTAGCCATATCTTTTACAAGTACTGCTATAGAGTTTTTTCATTCTCATAAACATTTATCAAGTCTATTTTTATCAAATTTTGATAACAATCAAGGTTGTCCATTGAAAGAACCACCTGATATATTTAATGAATATGGTATAGTAAAACCATTTTTTTGGTTTGAATTAATCCAAGTACCGTCAGCTCTAATAATTGAAGCAATATTTTGATTTGGTATTTGATAAGTAACTTTACAAGTTCAAATTTGTATTTGTACTTCTCATATTCAAGAAACATCTCAAGGAATAGTTATAGTAAGTCATTTTAATAAGTCTTCTTGTCCAGTAATATTACTATTTTTTGATTTATAAAATTCACATCCAGGATTTTCATCTGCTTTATAAGTATATCATTCTCATCTATACTTTTTTATATTACACCATTTACTAATATTGTCAACAAAAACATTTTGAACTATAGGATTTATAGATCCTGTTAGAACTGAATTATCAGCTGTTGCATATCTTCATTGTAAATAACAACTAGAAGAATTACTTGAAGTGGTAGATGTGTCATTTCTTCATAATTGATCAATGTTATCAACTCTAAAATTTATTGCATTATATCAAACAGCTGTACAACTTCAAGGATTACATGAGTCAGAAGAACAACCAACTCATCAAGTAATTATAGCAGATGTTCATCTCATTGAAACACTACATGAATTATATTGATCATTATCTAAATAATAATATCATGCAGAATAAAAATATCAAGTAGTTATTTTTGAACTATATCATGTACAAGTTGCAGTGCCTGATTCACATGTAGGAAGGGGTGGTGTACATTCCCCTTCAGGCGGTGCAATACAAGTGTAGGATTTTAACCACCTAGTTGTATAATTAGAATTATTACTATTACATGATCAAGCTACATTATATGGAGGAGATATTGTAATCGTCCCAGGTACTACTCATGCATAAGTAGTTAAAGATATAAAAAATATACTGATAAACAAAATGAATTTTATGTATTTTAACATAATATTATGTACTTAAATAATAAATATAAGGGAAGTATATAATATATGATTTATTTTGTCAAAAAAATTAAGGGTTTTTATAAATATATAAAAAATTATGAAATAATTGTTTTTAAGAAAGTAGGGTTAAATAAAAATAGATATCATAATATAATCATTATAATTCATCATATAGCTAAACAATATCTAGTGTATTTTGTAGCTATTGATAAATAAGACATTGCATAAATAGCTATTCAGAATACAACAAGATCATCAACCATATAAAAAAATGTGTAAAGTAATATGTAGCTTTGTTTTTCAATGAAACTTATACTACTCATTTCTAATAATTTCGTAAATGCTTGAGGTATTCAAATAGAACATGCAAATTCTACTATATTTACTGAAAAAGCTATTAAAATAGTTACAAAAAATACTCAAATTGTCATAGGTTTTGAGGCTATATATTTTATTTTATCTATTGTTTTTTTCTTTTGGTTTCATGAAATAACTTTACATTCACCATCTTTATTTGTGAAAAATTCATATATAAAATATGATCATGCTCAAAGAGAAATCAATCATATTATAGGTGTTACTATATTATCTAATTTTATGAAATCCCAAGTTTTATACCAAACATTTAGTATCATATAATACATTATAGCTTCAGCTATTATAAATACTCATGCAACTTGAATCATTTTTTTTCTAGAACCAGTTTGTGATAATATAGAGATAAACATTATTAAAACCCACATAGCACAAGGATTAAATCAATCAATAAATCATAATACAGATGCTAAAAATAATAGGGAATAGTCTTTTAGATTAATTATTCATAAAAAAGGTATTTTTACTTCTAGCTTTGTAGTTTCGGGTTTTATACAAACTCAATTTGAATCACATGTTCAATCGGTAGTTGTTTTATTATCTATTCATTCAAAATTTTCAAAATAACTACTTTTTTCTAGTTTATTAGCTAATTCAATAATATCTTTTCATGTAGTATCATCACTTTGATATCATTCAATTAGATTTTTTCAAATAAGTATTATTGGAGTTACTTTTGATATGTTATTTTTAGTAGTGAAATCATCAAAAAGTTTAGCATTTTCTGTTTCATTTATATCATAGATTTTTGCACTTACTCAAGAAAAAGATGATTTATTTTCTTCTAAAAAATTACTTAATTTAATACAATGAACACAATTATCACGAGAAAATATAGAAAATTCTATATTTTCATTATTAGTATCAGCATTTACATATACTGTAAAATGAAAAGAACTTAATATAACCATTAGTAGCAATAATATTTTTTTCATATTTTTAAGTTTAGTATTTATAATATATTTATAGCCTCTTTCCCTTAGGCTTAAGGGAAAGAATTAGGCCTTTAGATGTCATCTTGTGGACAAGTTAGGGTTATTTATAGTCTTGAATTATTCAGTTTTTTTATAAAATCTATATAATTATCATCAGGAGCTATTTTATTTAATATTTCTTTATTACATTTAGTACATTTATGTTTTATCATCCATCATTTATTTTTTTTATGATCTATTCAAAAAGGATTCATTAATCACATACAGTCAGATAATCTATCTCATGGAAAATCTTTATCTAAATGTTTACTATAAAGACAATTAGGACAATGGTTTCTAGCACTACCATTTGGATGTTTATCTATAGTTTTATTACAGTTTTCACAAGTAAAACTTTCATTTATCATTTTAAAAGTCATTTTTATTTTTGTAATATATAAATAATAATTCATATAACGGAAGTAATTATTCATATTAACCATAATCTAAAGACTACATTTTCTTCCGGCCGTCATATTGCTTCTAAATGATGATGATAAGGTGCTATTTTGAAAACTTTTTTTCAATTTCTTAATTTTTTACTAGTTAATTGTATTATTACACTTAGAGTTTCTAATATAAATATGGTTCAAATAATAAATAGTACAAATAATGTGTTTGTGATCATTGCAAGTAATCATAATGTTGCTCAAAGTGATAAACTTCATACATCTCACATATATATTTTAGCTGGTTTTACATTAAACCAAAGAAATGCTATTAATGATCAAACTATAGTTATACACAATGTTGATAATAAAAATCTTCATTGATCAAAAGTGATATATGTATATATTCAGTATGAAAAAAGTAATAATCATCAAGCTAATCAATCTAATCAATCGGTTATATTTACACTATTTGCAGAAGAAATAATTACTATAATAAATAGTGGAATAAAATAATATCATATTTTTATAACTTCTCAAAAGGGGTTATTAATTCATTTTGTAAAATTTCATACTGAATCAGTTACATTCCATCATAGTTTATAATAAAACCAAAAAGCTCATAATGTAGCAAAAAATGTTAATCATAACATTTTTACACTAGCAGATATTCATTTTGTTTTTCATATTCATTTAGCATTTAAATAATCATCTACAAATCATAAAAATCATACTGTTACAAGTGTAAATAATGGTAAATAAGTTTCACTCCTATCAAATAAAGAATTTTTTATAAAATCATATTCTTTTAATAATATAGTTATTATAACCATAAGAAGTACTATAAATATAATTACAGCTCATCACATGGATGGTGTTCAAGTTTTTTTCTTATGAAGTTTTGCAAATTCTGTAGCCTTTCAAATAGTAGCTTCTTCTCTTATTTGTTTTCAAAGATTTAGATTTTTTATAAATTCTATAAATAGAGGAAAAATTAGTAAACCAACAGCAAATGTAGAAATTCAAAAGGTAAATATAGGTAATAAATGTGAATTCATCAATTTAATTTAAAATTAAGTAACGATAGTTTAAGAAAAACTATAGTTTTTACAAGTTTACTTTACAAAAAAAATAAAGCAATTAAACTCTTATAAAATTTTATAAGATAAATTTATTATATGGAATTAGTTAAAATTATAATTACAGATTTACAAGAATACATTGATTTGATATCAAAAAGATTTAATTTAAAAAAAATAAAAGATATTTCTTTTTGATGAGATATTTATGAAGGGGAGAGAACTACTGATGATTGAAAAGAAAAAATAATTTTGGTTTTAACTTGATTATCAAAAATAGATATAGATAATAATATGAACTATATTTTAGAAAATTATATACCAAATAAAATAATTAATATTTGAATTGCTTGAAATTTAGACAAAATTGATTTGAAAAGTTGAGATATTATTTTACCAAATACTTTTATAGATGAAAAAAAAAATGAGGCTTTATTTTTAAATAATGCCATTTGAAGTTTTTATGATTTAAATACATTTTGATTAATTTTAAATTGAATATGTTTGAGTTGAGATAAATTATTTTTAGAATATGAGGAAAATCTAGATTTTTCTATTGATAATTGAATAGATATATATGATAATATAGCTTTTTCTATTTTATCAATAGCAAGTAAAAATTCTTTATTAGAAAATTGTTTAGTTATAAAATGAATAACTAATGATTTAGAAATTGATAATAAAAATTTTATAATAGAGAATAGTGTAAATATTTTAGAATTAATATTATAGTATAATATTTTTTGTTTAATAATAATTAACCCATCCCAACCTTCCCTTAAGTCTAAGGGAAGGAGTAGAACAAATTAAAATGTAGCCCCTTGCCCTTATTTAAGGGAAAGGATTCAGGTTAGGGTTAATAAGAAATCCTTAATTTATCTAATATATTTTCGGTTGATAGTATAATATTTTAATATTTTTCGAAATATATATTATTTTCACTTATTCAAATTTGTATTAATTTTTTTATAGATGATTCTATCATATTTGGAGTTCAGCATATATAAAATTCATCAAACTTATTTATAATATTTTCTTTATTTATATAATCTGTTACATATCATTTATTTGTTCATTTTAAATCATCTCTACTTAAAAATATTTCATAACTAAAATTTATATTTTTTTCTTTAATTAATTCTAATTCATCAATATAAAATAAATCTTTTTCTTCTCTTACTCAAAAAATAAGTTTTAATTTAAGATTTTTATTTGTATTTATAGATCAAATTATTTGGTTATATAAAGGTACAAATCAAGTACCAGTTCAAATAAATAATTTATTATTTGTATTTTCTTTTAGTATAAAATGTCATGCAGGTCAAACTCATTTCAATATTTCTCAAATATTTAAATCACATATAAATTTACTTCATCATCTTCATCATTCATTTAATTCCCGTTTTTTTATTATAAGTATAATATTTTTTCATTCTATTTTTAATATAGAATAAGCTCTTCATCAAATTTTATCTATTAAAAATGTGATAAATTGTCATGGTTTTATTTCTAACTCTTTTTCTCATTTAAATACCAATTCAAATACATCATTAGTTAGATTTTTTTTATTTATTAGTTCAAATTTTTGTATCATTTTTAAATTAATTACTAAATATTTTTATTATAATAATTGTTTTTTATTAAAATCAAAATAAAAATCCCCATTAGTATATAATGGGGGAGTTTGTTATTCTTCTAATAATTTATTTAAAAGAATTATTTTGTTATATTTATTTTTTATTTTCTTTTTTAGTTTTATAGAAATTTTTTTATTATTTTTATTAAAATGTTCTTTTACTAGAACAAGTATTTCTAATTTTTCTTTTTGTTTTTTTAATTTTTTTTTAATTTTTTCAATATTTTTATACATTTTTGAACTCCTCCACAGTTATTTAAGATAATAATATTATATCAAAATACTTTATATTGTCAATTTTTAGTTTATATAAATACCTAGTTTATATAAATAGAAGCTTTATTTTGACATAATACTAAAACTAAATATATATATTATAATTTATTAAATAAAAAAAATCTTATGGGAAAAAATGAAAATCCAAAATTGCATAATAATAATAATATAAAAAAACATGTAATTAATGGTATTGATGATTTAAATAATAAAGTATGAGATAAAGTTTTAACATGTATTACTTGAATGAGACCTAGTTGAAGATTACATTTATGACATTATAAATGAGCTTTAGAAAATTGGTTGAAATTACAAGAGAATCCAAATATTAAAAATAATTTTTTGATTGCTGATTATCAAGTTTTATGAGATCATTTATGAGATACTGATAAACTAAGAGCTTCGGTAATAGATATGGTTATTGATTGGTTAGCAGTTTGATTAGATCCTCAAAAGTCAAATTTTATAATACAAAGTTATGTTCCAGAATTTGCTGAACTATTTAATTTATTAACTATGTTTACCCCTTATAGTGTAGCAATGAATAATCCAACACTAAAAGATGAAATAAAAAAAATAGAAAATAGACAAGAGTTAGAAAAAAATTGAATTTCTCTATGATTTATAAATTATCCTGTAAGTCAAGTTGCAGATATAATGTTACCGTATTGAGAAATAGTTCCAGTTTGAGAAGATCAAATTCCACATATAGAATTATCAAGAAAAGTAATAAAAAAAGTAAATACAATGTATGGAACAAATTTCCCATTACCATTAGCAATGATTTCTGAAATATCTAGACTTGTTTGAACAGATTGAAATGATAAAATGAGTAAAAGTTTATGAAATACTATTTATTTAACAGCAACTTTAAAAGAAATAAAAGATTGAGTAAATAGTATGTATACAGATCCATGAAAAATATCTATTAAGTCTCCATGAAATATAGAAAATCATGTAGTATTTAAATATTTAGATATATTTTATAATGATAAAGACCATATAGAAGAACTTAAAAAAAGATATATAGAGGGATGAGAAAATTCTGTTTGAGATTGAGAATTAAAAAAAATATTAGTAGAAGTTTTGGAAAATTTAATATCTCCTATAAGAGAAAAAAGAGAATATTATAAACAAAATATGGATTTAGTAATATCTTCAATAGAAGAATGAAGTGAAAATATGAGAGAAATATGACAAAAATTGTTAAAAGAATTAAAGGGAAAAATGGGAATATTAGATTATTGAAAAGAATTTAAATAATAGACTTGTTCGTTTTTTTATTTGAGTATAATAAATAAAATTAAAATTTTATAAATAATTATGATTAAAAAGATATATTTAATAGATTGAAATTCATTTATTTACCGTATGTTTTTTGCTCTACCAGAATTTGCTACAAAGGATTGAAAAATAGTAAATGCAATTTTTGGTATGGCTAAATTCTTTGTAAATAGCTTAGTTAAACAAAGACCAGATTATTTAATTTTCATAAAAGATGCTAAATGAGAAAATTTTCGTCATAAATTATATTCTGATTATAAAGCTACGAGGGATAAGATGCCAGATAATTTAAGAACTCAAATATGAGATATAGAAAAAATGATAAAAATGATGTGAATAGATATAGTAGAAGTAGATTGATATGAGGCTGATGATGTTATTGGAACTTTAGCAAATAAATTATGAGAAGATAAAGAAAATCAAATATTTATACTTTCTTGAGATAAAGATTTATATAGTTTGATAACAGAAAATGTATTTGTTTATGATACTATGAAAAGAATAGTTTTTACTCCTGATAAAGCAAAAGAAAAATTTGGTGTAGTTCCTGAAAAAATTATAGATTATTTATCTATTGTTTGAGATAAAGCAGATAATATTCCATGAATTGATTGATTTTGACCTAAAAAAGCTGTTGATTTGATAAATATTGTTTGAAGTATAGAAGATATTTATAATCTTATAGATGAATTAACTCTCCCTTTTTCAAAGGGATGACCACAAGGGCCTCCCGAAGGGGGAGGGATTAATATTTCCGAAAAAGAAATATATAATATTTTAAAAGAAAAATACTCTGAAGAAAATACAAAAATAATTTTCTCGTGTTTTAAATGAAAAACATTTGAAAAATTAGTAAATTCAAAACAAGATGCTTTTTTAAGTAAACAATTAGCAACTATAGAGTTAAATATAGATTTAAATGATCATTTACTTATAGATGAAATTCCATGAGATTGAATAATAACAAAAAAATTTCAGTTAAAAGATTTTAAATTTAATCCAGATAATTTATTAAATGAAGAAGTAAGAGAATATTTTAAAAAATTGGAATTTTTTAGTTTGATATGAGAGGTAGAAGATATTAAAATAAAAACTTGGAATGATTTATGACTAAAAGTAAAACTGATTCAAAAAAAGGAACAGTTAGATGAATTAATGAAATTAATTAAAAGTAGTTATATTAAAAAAATTTGTTTAGATACTGAAACTACTTCATTAGATATAATGGAAGCTGAACTTGTATGAATAAGTATTTATATAAATGATGATAATATTTATTATATAAATAGGTTACATAAATGAGAATCTATTTATGATGTTGATTTAAAAGAGTTTTTGGATAAATTATTAAGATTGGAAATATTAATAATATGACATAATTTAAAATATGATTTAGAAATAATTGATTTATTTATAAATAAAGAAACAGTTAAGAATTTTATATATAAATGAAATATTTCTTGACAGATGACTTTAGAAATATAGAATATTAGAACTAATCTATCTTTTAACTATTTCTTTTTTAAAAGGAAATAGTTAAAAATAAGCTTACTATCATCTGAGAATATATTTAATTAAGATAATAGCTTAATATAACAAAGGGCTAAAGCCCTCTGTTAACAAACTGATTTTAACTTTTGTGTAATATTTTGTCAACAGAGGGCTTTAGCCAAATACCATTAAGTTAAGAAATTATGTACTATGGTTTTAATCCCTCCCCCTTGCGGGTACTCCCTTTGAAAAAGGGAGATTAAAAAGGATTTATATTACTAATCATATTATTTCTCCCTTTTACAAAGGGAGTACTCGAGGTACGAGAGGGAGGGATTAGAAAATATATACCTCTATTTCCCTTAACTTAATGGTATTTGGCTTTAGCCCTTTGAATAATTTATTTCAGTTGATAGTAACAAAATAAGGACTTTTTAAAATTTAATTTAAAAATAATATGTTTAAAAGAGTATTTTTGTTTTTAATAACAAATTTAGCAATAATAGTAGTTTTATCATTAGTTATAATGATAGTAGAAAATATTTTTGGTATAAAGGTAACTTCTTATGTATGATGAGGTTATTTAGGATTATTTATTTTTGCTTTGATATTTGGTTTTGGTTGATCTTTTATAAGTTTAGCTATTTCAAAATGGATGGCTAAAAGAGCTTATTGAGTTAAGGTTATTTCTATAAATGATTATTATGATTTAAATTCTAAGCAAAAAATAGTTTTTGATGTAGTTAAAGATTTAGCTCAAAGAAATAATATTTATATGCCAGAAGTAGGTTTTTATAATTCTAAGGATCCAAATGCATTTGCTACTTGAGCTTCAAAAAATAGTAGTCTAGTAGCTGTTTCTAGTGGTTTGTTAGAATTAATGGATAAAGATGCTATTGAATGAGTAATAGGTCACGAAATGGCTCATATATTGAATTGAGATATGGTAACTATGACATTATTACAATGAGTATTAAATACTTTTGTAATATTTATATCTAGGGTTTTAGCTTGAATTGTAGATAATTTTTTAAATGGTGATAGGGAACAAAGCTGATGAAATTCTTGGGCCTATATGTGATTATCTATATTATTTGAAATAGTTTTTTGAATATTAGCATCAATGATAACTATGTGGTTTTCTAGACATAGAGAATTTAGAGCTGATGCTTGAAGTGCACAATTTGTATGAAAAAATAAAATGATAGCTTGATTAGAAGCTTTGAAAAGAATGCAAAAATATGCATCTTCTGATAATAGCGAACTTGCTACAATGAAAATATCAACAAAATGAAAACATTGATTAATGGCTTTATTTTCTTCTCATCCTGATTTAGATGATAGAATAAATGCTTTGAGAGAATTGAAAATATAAAAATTAATAAAATTTAATGGAATATAGCGAATTATTACAAATATATAGAGAACAAATAGATACACTAGATAAAGAAATTATATATTTATTTTCTAGAAGATTTCAAATAGTAAAACAAATATGAATACTAAAAAAAGAAAATAATGCTGTAATACTACAAAAAGATAGATGGGAAAAATTGTTAAATGAAAATATAGAGGTATGAAAAGATTTAATGGTTCCAGAACAATTTATTAGAGATATTTGGGAAAAAATACACAAGGAAAGTTTGAAATTGGAAAAAGAAATATAAAATTTAATTAAAAAATTTGACTTGAATTAAAATCTAAATAATATGAAAAAGTAATATTAATCTTTTAAGATAGAGTGATGGTAAAACTTAGGAGAAGATTATATTTACATAAAGTGTCTTTCTTTATAGAAAGAAATTTGGGTGGAACCGTTCTTAAAATAATAAAAGAACCCCGAAGACTTGTATTTTTACGAGTTTTCGGGGTTTTATAGTTTTTTTAATTTTTATTATATTTATGGAAAAAACAGAAAAT
Source organism: Patescibacteria group bacterium UBA6164 (assembly GCA_002422305.1). GTDB lineage: Bacteria > Patescibacteriota > Gracilibacteria > BD1-5 > UBA6164 > UBA6164. Next base: position 11,940 of record DIUG01000049.1, read on the forward strand.
TTATTTGATGAATGGAATAAGGAAAAAATATTTATTGAACTTAACAATAAAATAAAGAGAAATGCAAAAAATGGGGAAATTTGGTTGGCTAAAATAGGTATAAATATATGATGAGAAATTTCAAAAGACTGAAAATTTGTCAGACCTGTTTTAATAGTTTCTACTTTTATGTGATGAGATTTAGTTTGAATAATTCCAATCACTACTAAATTTAATGATTCTTATGCTAAATTTTTATTAGAGATTTTGGAGTATGAAAAATACTGATTAGATAAAAAAAGTTATCTATGTTTAAATCAGTTTAGGACAATTAGTTTAAAGAGACTAGAAAGTCGTATAAATTGATTTTATAGATGAAAATATCATAAAAAATTGATATCAAATTCTTTCATCAATATTGCTTTAGAAAAAATAATTTTACTAAATAAAAAAAGCACCCCAAAATAAGAATATACTCTTTTGGGGGGGGGCTCCTTATAGGTGCACTATAATTAGTATTCAACTAATCTAATATTATTATATACTATTTTATTTTTATTGCAAATTTTTTAACTTTTAACAAAATAAATTATGCAAAAAATTGTAGAACTAGCAAAGGCTAGATGATTTGTTTATTCTGGTAGTGAAATATATGGATGACTTGCTAATTCTTGGGATTATTGACCATATGGAACTATATTAAAAGAAAATATAAAATTTCTTTGGCAAAAAGAATTTATACAAAAGAGAGATGATATGATGGCTCTTGATAGTGCTATTTTGATGAATCCAAAAGTTTGGGTTGCAAGTTGACATGTAGGAGGATTTTCTGATCCTTTAATTGATGATAAAAATACATGAGAGAGATTTAGAGCAGATAAATTACTTGAAGATTTGATAGAAAAAATAAGTGATATAGAAAGTTTTAAATCAAAATATTCTCTTAATAATCTAGTACCAGAATCTTGGACTCTTGAAAAACAAACTGAAGTTATGAGATGAGAAAATGTACTAAATCCAAATACTCTAAAAGCATGAGATTGGACTGATGCAAAGAAATTTAATTTGATGTTTAAAACATATCAATGAGTAAGTGAAGATAGTACAACTGAAATTTACATGAGACCAGAAACTGCTCAATGAATCTTTGTAAACTTTCCAAATATACTAAGAACAAGTAGAAGAAAACTACCTTTTTGAGTTTGACAAGTTTGAAAAGCATTTAGAAATGAGATAACTCCAGGTAACTTTATATTTAGAACTAGAGAGTTTGAGCAAATGGAAATAGAGTATTTTTGTGAACCATGAAAGGATCTAGAAGAACATGCAAAATGGAAAGATGCATGTAGTCAATTTTTATTAAAAACTATTTGAATAAAAGAAGAATCATTGAGATTGAGAGATCATGATAGTGATGAACTTTCTCATTATAGCAATGCTACAACAGATATAGAGTTTAAATTTCCTTTTGGATGGTGAGAACTTTGGGGGATAGCTGATAGAACTGATTTTGATTTAAAAGCTCATATGAGAGAAAGTAAACAAGATATGTCATACTTTGATCCTATAAATAATAGAAAATATATACCATATGTTATTGAGCCATCTGTTTGATTAACAAGGCTTACTTTAGCTACATTATGTGATGCTTATACAACTGAAACTTTGCCAGATTGAGAAACAAGAACATATTTTAAATTTGATCCAAAAGTTGCTCCAATAAAAGTTTGAGTATTACCAGTAGTAAAAAAATTAAATGATTTATGAAAACAAGTATATAAACAATTAAGTGAAGATTTCTTTTGTGAGTATGATGATGTATGATCAATAGGAAAAAGATATGCAAGATTTGACGAAATAGGAACTCCATTTTGTGTAACTATTGATAGTGAAAACTTTAATTCTTGAAAAGTAACAGTTAGATTTAGGGATAGTATGGAACAAGAACTTGTTGAATTGAGTGAATTGAATGAATTTTTGAGAAAGAAATTGAGATAATTTTTGATAATATTTTCTAATTTATATAATATGATAATTAAAGCTAATGTTTTTGGTAGAATTGAACAATCACTTATTTTACTTAAAAATAATTTTTTAGATTTTTTTGTACCATTTTTTATTTATAATTTTATTTCTTTCCTTGTTTTTTGAGTAATATTTATGTCTTTTTGATTATCTATGATTTGAAACATGGATATGAATACTGATTTTTTTCTATTTTTAAATAATCCTAAAATTGTTATTTTTATAGCTCTATGAATGATTTTATTTATTACATATTTATTATTAATTATACCAGTGTTTTTAGGTTTACTAAAATCTATTAAACAAGCTATTAATAATGAACAAATAACTACAAAAAATAATATTTTTTATTGATTTTCAAATTTAATAAATTCATTTAAAACATATTGGTATATATTTGCCTATGTAGCATTAATTCCATCAATTATTTTTATTTTATGATGAATACTTTTAATTGCTTGATATTTTTTTAATGGATTAGATTTTTTAAAACAAATTTGATTATTTTTAATGATTGTATGATTAGTTTTATTTATAACTTTTAGTATTTACAGATGATATAAAACGAGTTTTTCTATTTATTCAGCTGTAAATAATAATTCATTTACAAAAATTGATTTTATAAAAACAATATCATATACAAATAATAATTGGTGGAGAATATTTTGAAATTTTTTACTAGTTTTATTAATTATATTAACTGTATCTTCAATATTATCATGAATTTTTTCAACTGTTTCATTTAATAATAATATAGATATATATTCTATAGAATCTATGGAAAATATAAAATCTCTAGCATCAAATTTTTCAATTGTTACTGAAAGTTTGTATTGATTTTTAAATACTACTATATCAACTATTTGAAAAATATTTTGAATAATTTTTACTTATCTATTTTATTTGAGATTAAAAGAAGAACAAGAGTTACCTATTATTATATGAACTAAAGAATCAACAATAATTGAAAATAAAGTAGAATTATAGAAATTTTAAAAAAGATTTGCTAAAAATTCTTAAGTGTATAATATGTATATACTATTATTATTTAAGAATTTTTTTATGGAAAAAAAAATTTATTTAGCAATGTTGCATAAAATAGGAATAAATCAAAAAAAGTTACATATTATTTTTAAAAATAATTCAGATTATAAAGACTTTTTTGATAATTTATCATATAATATTTTATTTGATTTAAATTTTACTGATAAACAAATAGAATATATTTTAAAAGAAAAAAAAGAAATTGATATTAATAAGATTAAAGAAAAATTAGAATCTAGAAATGTAAATATAGTAACAATAAATGATGAAAATTATCCTTATTTTTTGAAGCAAGTACCAAATTTTCCATATTTATTTTATTTGAGATGAAAAATAGATAATTCACCTAAAATAGCAGTTGTTTGATCTAGAAAAATTACTAGTTATTGAGAAAGTGCTATAGAAAAAATAGTATGAGATATATCTAGTTATTTTACTATAATTTCTTGATGAGCTGCTTGATGTGATACAAAAGCTCATCAAGTTGCAATAAGTCATTGAAATAAAACTATATCAATTATAGGAACTTGAATAGATATAGATTATCCTGTTTTAAATAAAAAACTATATGATAATATAGTTTTTACTGGTTGATGAATTATTTCTATATTTCCTATTTGAGAAGTATGAAATTCATATAATTTCCCTATTAGAAATGAAATAGTTGCATGATTATCTGTATGAGTTTTAGTTGTGGAAGCAAAAAGTAAATCTTGAACTTTGATTACTTCAAATTTAGCACTTGATTTATGAAAAGATTTATTTGCAGTTCCTTGAGATTTTTTTAAATTAAATAGTGAGTGATGCAATAATCTTATAAAAAAATGAATGGCAAAACTAGTTACATGTTCCGAAGATATTTTAGTTGAATATAATATTTTAAGTAAAAATATAAATAAAAAAAGAATAGATTTTAGTGATTTATTAGAGGAAGAAATATATAATTTATTAATATTAGAATGACTTACTATTGATCAAATAGCAAATAAAATTTGAATAAGTGTTAGTGTTGTAAGTTTTAAATTAAGTATGCTTGAAATAAATAAATTAATTAAAAAAAATTATTGATGAAAATATGAAGTATTTTAGTTTTATAAAAATATTTTTAAGTTGATTATTTTAAAAAAAAACTTAAAATAGTTAAGTAAAAATTTTACTTCTTTATTATAAAATAATAATTTTATGGAAAATCTCATTTTTATAAAAATTGAAATATATATACTTATATTATCATTTCTATATATACTTTATTATTCTTCTGCAAAAATCTTTGCTGTATATTTTAGGATTAGAAAAATTATAAAACCAGAAAAAATAGAAAATACAAAAAGTGCACTTAATAAAGTAAGTCTAAATACGGTTAATAGGGAATTGGTTCATAAAAAAACAGACGATTTAAAAATATCACATGAAAATAAAGAAAAGGTTTTAGATATTGTTAGGAGGGTGAAAATTAATTCTAATAAATGATATTATGATTTTTCAAAAAATTTAATAGTAGAATGATTAAGTATAGATAAATATAATAGAGACTTAAATCTAGAATTAGCTTATATATATGAAAAAGAAAAAAAATATTTAAATGCTGAATATTTATATAAGGATTTATTAGAAGTTATAAAAGTTGATTTCGAAGTAATGAAAAAGTTATGATATGTACTAGCTTTACAAAATAAATTAGAAGAATCTTTGGAAATATATGAAACAATACATAAAAAGAAAATGGCTGATGATGAAGTAATAGATATTTTAGCAGAACTTACATATAATTTAAGTGATTATAAAAAAGCTCTTAAATATTCTAATTTATACTTAGTTTCTAAGCCTAGAGATGTAGACAAACTTTTTATTAAGGCTAAATGTTTAGAAGAGTTAATGAAGCATCAAGAATCGCTACAAGTTTATAAAAGAATATTAGAATTACAACCTTATAATACTAGAGCAAAAGATATGGTTTCAGAGTTAGAAAAAAATGATTAATAAAATGAGTTTTTAACAATTCTCAATTAACATTATTTAAACATAAAATTAGATTAATGATTTACTTTTATGTTTTTTTTTTTATTCTATTAATATATTTTAAAATTAATTAATATTAACTAATGTTAAAAGTACCTCCTCATTCATTAGAAGCTGAACAATCTGTTCTTTGAAGTATTTTGATTGATAAAGATTGTTTTATTACTATTTGAGATATGCTTAAGTATGAAGATTTTTATACTGATTCCAACTCAACTATATTTAGTATTATTTTTGATTTATATAAACAAAGTAAACCTATTGATTTGATAACAGTTAGAGAAAAATTAGATGATAAAAAATTATTAGACAAGATTTGATGAATAACATATTTAACAGAACTAACAGAGATAGTTCCTACAACGGCTAATATATTTGAATATGCTCAAATAGTAAAAAATAAATCTGTTCTTAGAAATTTACTTAAATGTTGAAATGAAATTATTTCTTATTGATATGATGAAGATAAACCAATAAATGAATTATTAGAAAAAACCGAAAAATCTGTATTTAATGTTACTCAAGTTTTTATACAAAATAAATTAGTACATATAAATGATATTTTAGCTCAAAGATATGAAGAATTTGCTGAAATTCATGAAAATCCAGAAGCAATAAAACAACATAGATTACAATTATGATTTAAAGATCTAGACCACAAAACATGATGAGTAAAATGATGAGATTTAATTATATTAGCTGCTAGACCAGCTATGTGAAAAACAGCATTTGCATTAAATTTAGCACAAAATGTTTGATTAAATAGAAAAAATGTAGCTATTTTTTCTTTAGAAATGAGTAAAGAACAATTAACGGATAGAATGATTGCATCTGCTATGCAAATAGATAGTTGGAAATTAGCAAAATGAGAATTAGAAGATCATGAATTTGCAAAAATATGAGAAGCAATGGAAAAATTATCAGAAGTAAATATATATATAGATGATAGTGCTTGATGAAGCTTAACAGATTTAAAATCAAAATGTAGAAGACTTAAAATAGAATCATGATTAGATTTAATAATTATTGATTATCTTCAATTGATGAGTAATTGAAATTCTATGAATAGAGTACAAGAAATTTCAGAAATAAGTAGGTGACTAAAATCTCTTGCAAGAGAGCTTAATGTTCCAATAATTGCATTATCTCAACTTTCAAGAGCTGTAGAATCTAGACCAGATAAACGACCTGTTATGTCTGATTTGAGAGAATCTTGAGCAATTGAACAAGATGCAGATATGATACTTATGATATATAGAGAAGAGTATTATGATGAATTTACAGAAAAAAAATGAATTACTGAAATATTTATGAGAAAAAATAGAAGTGGACCTATATGAACAATTGAACTTATGTTTAATAAAGATACTCAAAAATTTGTAGAAATAGAAAGAAATATACATCAACCAGATGAATATTAAAAAAGAAGATTTATTTTAATCTTCTTTTTTATCTCATAACTGACCCTTGAATTCCCTCTCTTACTTAAGAGAGGGAAGCTCATAAAAAATGTCGATCCTTTCTCTTATTTAAGAGAAAGGATTCAGGATTGAGTTATGAAAATTTTTTAATGTATGTAATCTATACACTATCTTTCAAAAAATCTAATTCTCCTAATCATGGTTTTTTATCCAAATATTCACTAAATTCTTCTCTTATATCACTTAATATATTTTGTGTATTTAGAAAACTATCAGTTGTTACTAGTCTTTTTCTATATAATTTTACTCAAGGAAAAAATTTTAAATATTGTACTAAATGTTTTCTTATTTCTAGGTTTCATTTTTTTTCTCATTTAGTTTCTACTAATTTCATTGCATGAAATTCCATTTGATCTAGTAATTCTTTTAGTGTTGGATAATAATTTCACGGTAAAAAACACCATGGATTACCAAAACTTCATCTACCAATCATAAATCAATCTAGATTTTTTATTTTTTTCATTCAATCTTCATAATTTAATATATCTCAATTAGCTATAACCGGTATATTAATATGTTTTTTTAATTCATATATTGGATCCAAATTTGCTATTCAAGTATAGGCTTGTTTTGCAGTTCTTCAATGAATTGTTATTAAATTTGCTCATGCTTTTTCTAATCATTTTACAAATTTTATTAAATCTTGTCATCAATCAAAACTTAGCCTTGTTTTTACAGATATTGGTAAATGTGTTGCTTCAGTCATTGCTTTAACTATGTCAAAAGCTGTTTGTTCATTTATTAATAAACAAGATCAATGTCAGCTTCTTACTACTTTTTTAGCTGGACATCACATATTTATATCTATTCATGATATATTATATATAGGATTTGATATTATCTTAGCTGCTTTTGCAAACATTTCTGGATCTTTTCAAAATATTTGAATAATTAATGGGGTTTCTGTTTTATTATGAGTTAAAACTGAATCAGCTAAAAATTTAGAATGTACTAGTCAATCTGCACTATAAAATTCAGATACACAAATTATATTTGGTGCAATTTTTTTCATAGCTTGTCTATATGCACTATCTCAATAACCATCCATAGGAGCTAAAAATACAAGTTTTCAATTTTTTTCTATTTGATTTTTCCAAAAATCTTTCATTTATTTTAATATTAATTTTAAATTTTTCTAATTTTATTCAAAAAATAAAAAATTCAAAACTTTATTTAAGATTGTAAAAAATAACAAGTCAATAAAAAATATTTGTATTTTTATTATATAATATGATAAACTAATATTAGTTTAATATTTAATCATTTTCCATGAATGTAACTACTTTTTTTTCTGATAAAAAACATAATAGTGAAAAAATTAAAAATATGTTTGGTATATTATTAAAATATAGACCTCTTTGAGTGATTATTTTAAATGATAAACAATTAACCGATGAATTAATTGAATGACTAAAAACATTAAATGCTGGTTTCATAATATATTTAGAAAATAGTATTTTAAAAAAAGTCTCTAAAAATATTGTAATTACTTGAAAAATAGAAGATACATATTTATCTGGTTTTGATTTTATTATATGTGATAATGAAATTAAAAATATGAGAAAATATTTAGAAAAATGAATCGTTCCTATAATTATTAAAAATAATTATATGTCTTCAATTTTTAAAGAATTTGATCCTTTAAAAAATGAATGAAATGTATATTTTTATTATGAATCTAATAAATGGAGTATTTTTTATTCTATTGTAAGATATTTAGAAAATTATAAATTCCCATTTGATAATAAAAATTTAGTAAATAATATTTTAAAAATATAATAAACTAAAATAAAATTGTGTATTAAAAACATTCTTTTTTTGAATGTTTTTTTTATTTTCTTTTGACTTAAAATCAAAAAAGATTAAAAAGTTAGTATATAATTTTACTTTGGTAACATATTTTAAAATGGCAAAAAATTTAGTAATTGTCGAATCTCCAGCGAAATGAAAAACTATAGAAAAGTTTTTGTGACCTGATTATAAAGTTGTTGCTTCTATGTGACATATTAGAGATTTACCAGTAAAAACTTTAGGAATAGATATAGAAAATGGTTTTAAACCAGATTATGGAATAAATGATGATAAAAAGAAAACAGTAGATTGACTTAAAAAGTTAGCAAAAACATATTCAAATATATGGATAGCTACCGATGAAGACCGTGAATGAGAAGCTATTTGATGGCATATTTGTAATGTGCTTAAAGTAGATCCTGCAACTACAAAAAGAATAGTATTTCATGAAATAACAAAAACTGCAATTTTACATGCTATTGAAAATCCTAAAAATATAGATTTAAATTTAGTTGATGCTCAGCAAGCTAGAAGAATTCTTGATAGATTAGTTTGATATAAAGTAAGTCCTGTTTTATGGAAAAAAATTAGAAAATGATTATCTGCTTGAAGAGTTCAGTCTGTTGCTGTAAAATTAATAGTTGAAAAGGAAAGAGAAATACAAAATTTCAAACCAGTAGAATCATGGAAAATAAGTATAGAATTAACTCACCAAAAATCAAAATTTAAAACTCATTTGATAAAAATAAACTGAAAAAATAAAAATTTTAATTCAAAAGAAGATGTTCAAAAGATATTTGCAACTTTATTTGATACAATAACAGATATAAAAGAGTCAAAAAATAAAAAATGATTTTTAGTGTTATCAAAAATATGAGAAATAGATTTTAATCTAGTTGATAATGATAAAAAAAATAGTAAAAGATCACCTCAACCACCATTTACAACTTCAACTCTTCAGCAAGAATGATCTAGAAAATTTTGATTTTGAGTTAAACAAACTATGATGATAGCTCAAAGATTATATGAGTGAATTGATTTATGAAATTGAGAGAGGCAAGGGTTAATTACATATATGAGAACAGATAGTTTGAATTTATCAGAACAAGCTAAAAATCAATCAAAAGAAGTAATTGAAAAAATGTTTTGAAAAAATTATCATAAAACAAGAACTTTTAAAACAAAATCAGCATGAGCACAAGAAGCACATGAGGCAATTAGACCAACAGACTTGAGTAGAACACCAGAAAGTTTAGCATGAGATTTAGATGCACAACAATTAAAATTATATACTCTTATTTGGAAAAGGACTTTAGCAAGTCAAATGGAAGATGCTATTGTAGAAGTAACTACATTTAACTTTTCACCTTTAAAAGCTGAAAATCAAACTTGGATAACAAAATGAGAAGTTATAAAATTTGAAGGTTTTATGAAATTATATATAGAATCAACAGATGATGAAAATAATGAAGAAAATGAAGAAAATTTAACTCTTCCAGACATAAAAATATGAGAAATATTATTATGAAATAATTTAGAAACAAATCAAATATATTCAAGACCACCTTCTAGATATACAGAAGCTTCTCTTGTAAAAAAATTAGAATGAGAATGAATAGGTAGACCTTCTACTTATGCACCAACTATATCAACTATTATTGATAGATGATACATAGAAAAAGTAGATAAAAAATATTTATGACCAACTGAAATAGCTTTTACTGTAACAGATTTTTTAGAAAAATATTTTTCTAAAATGATGGAATATAAATTTACAAAAGATGTAGAGGAAGATTTTGATAAAATAGCAGAGTGAAAAAATAAATATGAAGAAATGTTAAGTACATTTTGGGAAACAACTTTAAAAAAAGATTTAGAAAATGCATGAGCAAATGCAGAAAAGATAATAGAAAAAGTATGAAAAGAGTGTCCTAAATGTAGTTCAGAATTAATTTTTAGACATTCAAAAACATGAAAGTTCATAGGTTGTTCAAAATATCCAGAATGTGATTTTACAGATCAACCTGAATGAGAAAAAAATCAATTGGAACATTTAAAAAATAAATATGAAGGAAAACCTTGTCCAGATTGAATTGAATGAACTATTGTTGTTAAAACAGGTAAATATTGACCATTTTTAGCATCAAGTGAATATCCAAAAGTAAAATGGATATGAAAAATAAAAGATGAAAAAGAAGAAATATTAGAAGAAATATTAATTAAAAAAGGTTTATTAATAGATTCTGAAACTGGAGAAGAATTAGTAATTAAAAATTCTAGCAGATGACAATTTTTAGCTGCAAAAAATTATCCAAAAGTAAAAATAGCAAAAAATATACCTAAAGAAATTTGGGATGAGCTAAATCTTAGAATGAATAAAGATATAAATATTGAAGATTAAACTTTAATAAAAATAGTTCAATGTGTTTTTAAAATATAATAATTAAACTAATATGAAAAATAAAAAATATATAAAGATATTTTTATTGTTAATAATATACTTTATTAGCTTTAAATGAACTTTTGCTACATCTTATGTAACACCACCAGCTACTATAACTATAAATGATAATCAAAAACAATTAATAGAAGAGAAGTGATATTCAATATGAAGAGCTTATAATTGATTATGAGAGTGTTCAGAAGAGAGGAATAGATATAATGTAAGATTTCCTTCATATAAAAGAACAGAGTGTTATAAAAAAGATAGTAAATATTATTATGTTATTTGTAATAAAGAAGATGATTGTAATTTAAACAGAATATTATGAATAACAACTAACATAGATGGAGTATCTACAGTTGCTTTAAATCCTTATAAAAATTGATTATCAAATAATGATATTTCAAGATTAGATTCAATATTAAATACTTTTAGAGTAAAAAAAGTAGAATTAAGTAATACTAGATATATTGAATTTTATACAAATTTTGTAAATAAAATAAATCAATTAAAAATATGACATGCATCAAATAACAGAACAACTCAAATATTAAATTATTTATTATTTGAATTAAATTCAATGGATGATTTAGATTGAATTGAATGTGAATTAATGTGAAATTGTTGAAATACAACACCAACAAGTACTACAACTACAACACCAACATGAACTACAACTACAACACCAACAAGTACTACAACTACAACACCAACTACTGATTATACATTATGAAATTGACATTGTATTTTAACTAACTCTAGTTCTGTTACTCTTAATTCTACTTGAAGATATATTGCTTCTACTATATGAAGTAGTTCTCGAATTATTTGAACTTGAAATACTTATAATTCTTGTTTAACTCATTGTGATAATCATTTTAGAAATGATTTTAATAATATTAGTTGAATGTATTGTCATTATGAATGAAGGTTAGCTAAAAATTATACTACTAATCAAACTTTTAATTTAAATAATTCTTCAGTAACAACACCAACAAGTACTACAACTACAACACCAAATTCAACAATAACAGATATATGGGTTTCAACTACAACAATAAGACCATGAGACACTGTAACAGTAAGTTATAATGTGTATTGATATAGTAATTGTGAATTTTATATGAGTGTATTTGCTTGAAATTCTGGTGGTGGAACAATTCCACTTGTTAGAGGTGGAAGCACCTATAGTAGTAGTGATACAACTTTTAAAAATTCTTGATATGTAAGATTAATTTGTAATAGAGATAATAGACATATACAAGTAGATGGAAATAATGATTTTTCTAAAAGAATCGATATAATTGTTCCAGCTGAACATAGTTGTTCAGCAACAGTTTTGGAATGATTTTCTTTAACATCTATAGGAAAAGGTAATAAAAAAATGTTTACTAAAGATCAAGATATAAGATGATGAACAATAAGTAGTAAGATATTGTGGGAATGTCAACAAAATTGAACTTGGATAAAAGCATGAGATGGATGAACTACATATACTTGTAATGATGGATTTTTTAAAGAATCTAATTGATGTATTCCTTTTACAGATGATAAAAGGAAAAGAACTTATGATGCAGCTCAAAATGCTGTATATCAATGTAAAACAGATCAATGAAATGTAAATTTCAGTTATTCTTATTGATCTGATCCTAATACAAATGAATTATTTTTTTGAACAGATGCTAAACCATTTGGTGCATCTATAAGAATGAGTTTATATATATGACTTTGAAGTGCTCTAAATTGAAATCTTCCTACAACAATAACTAGAAAAATAGCAAGTAATTATGATTGTTCTAATAATTCAAAAAAACTTTGAGTTACAATTCAAGAATGTAGTGATAATTATGTTTGTACTTTGGTTTGAAGTTCAACACCAGCATCAACAACACAACCAGCATCAACAACACAACCAGCTCCAACAACACAATCATCATCAACAACACAACCAACTCCAACAACACAACCAACAAATAGATGATGTACTTTTATTCCACCAATTCCAGCAGTACAAAGACCTCTTCTTACATGTAATGCTAATCATTGACAAGTCAAAGATTTATACGAAATTAATAATACATATAATTGTTCTAATCTAGGAACAAAGTATTCTACATGGAAATGTCAGGATTGAACTCGGGTTACTCCATAAACTAAAAAAAATAATAAAAACCTCGAAAAATCGAGGTCTTTTTTTTTGACATAAATAAATAAATATGATTTAATATATATGTACTTTTAATTATTAATTATTTTATATGAAAAAACATACAAAAAAACAAATAACTCAAACACTTAGATGGTCTGTGTTTGTAATGTCGGCTTTTACTCTTGCTATAAGTATTGCAGATGCTTCTGCATATAATAGTTTACAATTGATTATTAGAAATCCAGAAATTGCACAATTTTCTACATTAGTTAATTCTTGATATTTATTTTTTAGATAATTAAAAAGAAAATTTTGATTTTTTAACCTTGTTACTATAATAGTAATAAGGTTATTTTTTAATTTATACAAAAGTTTATGAAAAATGAATTTCCAAAGAAATATTTACCAAAAGATTTTGAAGAAAAATTATATACAAATTGGGAAAAGTGAAATAATTTTAAGCCAGTTGAGTGAAAAACAAAAAAGAGTTTTTATATTCCTATGCCACCACCTAATGTAACTAGTAAATTACATATAGGACATTCAGTTATGCTTACACTTCAAGATATTATGACAAGATATCATAGAATGATTTGAGATACTACTCTTTTATTGCCAGGTACAGATCATGCTTGAATTTCTACTCAAGTAAAAGTTGAAGAAAAATTAGCCTTAGAGTGAAAAAATAAACATAATATTTCTAGAGAAGAATTTTTAAACGAGTGTTATGATTGGACAAAAAATTATTGATGACAAATTCAAAATCAATTTAGAAAAATGTGAACTTCTTGCGATTGGTCAAAAGAAAAATTTACTATGGATGATGATATGAATATATGTGTTAATAAAGCTTTTGTAGATTTATATAATAAAGGACTGATTTATAAGTGAGAATATATGGTAAATTATGATCCTATTTTAGATACTGTAGTTTCTGATCAAGAAGTGATTTATAAAGAAGAAAAAACAAAATTATACTATATTACTTATTTTGTATCTTGAAGTGATAATGAAATAATTGTAGCAACAACTAGACCAGAAACTTTGTTATGAGATGTAGCAGTTGCAGTTAATCCAAAAGATAAAAGATTTAAAAAACTTTTAAAAGCTTGAAAAAAATTAATTTTACCTATTATTAATAAAGAAATTCCTATTATTGCAGATGAAATGGTAGATATGGATTTTTGAACTGGAGCAGTAAAAATAACTCCTGCTCATGATTCAAATGATTTTGAAGTAGGGAAAAGACATAATTTACCTTTGAATAAAGTAGTTTTAGATAAAAATGGAAATATGACGGAAATAGCTTGAATATTTGCATGATTAAATTATAAAATTGCTAGAGAAAATATAATAGAATTATTAAAATCTAAATGAAATTTAGTAAAAATAGAAGATCATATTTCAAAAGTTGGTTATGGTGAAAGATCACATGCAAAAATAGAAACTATTATTTCTACACAATGGTTTGTTAAGGTTGATCCTATGGTAAAAAAAGTAATAAAATGATATAAAGCAAAAGAATTTGAAGTAATACCAAAAAGATTTAATAAAATATTTGAAGATTGGATTTATAATTTGAGAGATTGGTGTATATCTAGACAACTTATATGGTGACATCAAATTCCTGTTTGGTATTGACCTGATGGTGAAATATTTTGTGCTGAAACAGAAGAATTAGCTAAAGAAACTGCAAAATGACATTATGGGGTAGATGAAGTTTTAACTAGAGATCCTGATGCACTAGATACTTGGTTTAGTTCAGCATTATGGCCATTTGCAACATTATGATATGATATAGATTCAAATGAACAAAATGATTTAGTTAAAAAATTTTATCCTGCTCAAGTACTTGAAACTGGGCATGATATAATATTTTTCTGGGTAATTAGAATGTTATTATTTTGATATGAATTCACATGAGAAACTCCATTTAAAACTATTTATTTACATTGATTGGTAAAAGATAAACTTGGTAGAAAAATGAGTAAGTCTTTATGAAATGGAATTGATCCTATTGATATGATTAATAAATACGGTACTGATGCTCTTAGATTAACTTTATCAATATGAAATACACCTTGAAATGATTTAAAGTTTGATGAAGAAAATGTAGAAAATAATATGTTTTTTGTAAATAAATTATGGAATGCTTCTAGATTTGTATGAACTAATTTAGATAATATTGAGACTGATATAGATGAATTGGAACAAGAAATAAAGAAAAATTATAATAATTTAATGTTTCATGAAAAATGGATAATTTCTAGAATAAAACATCTTTCAGATTTAGTTACTGATGCAATGGAAAATTATGATTTTTCAGAAGCTTGAACAGAGCTTCAAATATTTACAAAAAATGAATTTTGTGATTATTATATAGAAGAATTTAAACTTACTAAATCAATTTCACAATATTGAACAAAAGTTATTACATATATAATAAATAAATTATTGAAACTATGGCATCCATATATTCCATTTGTTACAGAAGAAATATATCAAAAATTATGATTTAATTGAAATTTAATAAATGCTGATTGGTGAAACATTTCTATTGATAGAAATATTGATATAGAAAAAGATAATAAATTAATTTTAGATATTATAAAAGAAATTAGAAATATAAGAGCTGATAATAATATAATGCCAAATAAAACTATTGGTTTAAAAATATATGCAAAAAATAAAAATGCAGAAATAATTACTGAAGTTTTAGATTTAATAGCTTGAATAGTAAAATCTGATAATTATGAACTAGTAGATAAAAAACCTGAAGATTCCAACTTAGCTTTTTGAATAATAAAAGCTTGAGTTGAAGTATTTGTAGATACTTCAAATGCTTTAGATTTAAAAATAGAGATAGAAAGATTAAAAGAACAAATTACTGATACAAGAGAATATATAGCTTTACTTGATAAAAAATTATTAAATGAATCTTTTGTAAATAAAGCTCCAGAAAAATTAGTTAGATTAGAGATTGAAAAAAAAGAACAAGCAAAAAATAAATTAGAAAAATTACAAGAAAAGTTAAAAAAATTAAAATAGCTATAAACTTTTAGTGAAAAAGTTATTTTCTTACAACTTTAATATATTTATAATTAATTCAAAATTATTATAGTAGATAAATAAAGCATTATCTAGAAAAATTTTTTGTTTTGAATTATAAAATTTAAAATAAATACTTATTTTATTAAAAATTAAAAATGAAAAAATTATTGTTACTGTCTATATATTTCACATTATTGTTTAGTACTTACTCTTCTTATTCTTATTTTTGTAGTGATTATTACAAGGAGAGTATTACTTCATTTATTAATTCACCAAGTAAAGATGATTTTTCTGAAATATTTGATGAAAAAGAGTTATATTGTGAACAAATTTATCTAGAAGCAACTAGAAGAAGAGATTATACAGAAATAGAGTTAAATATATGTTCTGATATTTTTCAAATAAAAAGGCAAGAAGAACTAGATTATATAACTTATATGTTTAAAAACAGAGGAATTTATTAAAAATTCTTCTTTTTTTTGCTTAAAATTAAGTTTTTAATATAATACAAGAAATTAATTTTTAAAAATATTTTTATGAAAATAGGTATAGTATGATTACCAAATGTTTGAAAATCTACATTATTTAATGCTTTAACTAGAAATTATTCAGCAGATGCACAAAATTTCCCATTTTGTACTATAGAACCAAATATATGAATAGTTAATGTAGCTGATGAAAGATTAGAAAAAATTAGAATTGTAGTTGATGGTAAAAAAGTTATTCCAGCAAATTGTGAATTTACAGATATAGCTGGTATTGTTCAATGAGCATCTAAAGGGGAATGATTATGAAATAAATTTTTAGCAAATATAAGAGAATCTGATGCTATATTACAAGTTGTGAGAATATTTGAAAATAATGATATAATACATGTTTCTGGTAAAGTAGATCCAAAATCGGATATAGAAATAATAAATACGGAGCTAATTTTAGCAGATATAGAAACTATTAATAAAAGAATTATAAGTGATACTAAAAAAGCTAGAAATGATAAAGATATAGCATTTTCAGTAGAAACATATAAAAAAGTACTTGAACAATTAAACAAATGAATATTAGTTCATGATATGTGATTAAAAGAAGAAGAGAAAATATCTTTAAAGGATTTACACTTATTAACAAATAAAGAATTTGTATATGCTTGTAATGTTTCAGAAGATATGATGGATATTTCAGAAAATGAATTACAAAAATTATTATGATTATGAGAAAATAAAAAAGTGGTTCCGATTTGTGCTAAACTTGAATCTGATATGATAGATATGACAATTGAAGAAAAAAACGAATTTTTAAATGAAATGTGATTAAAAACTACTTGATTAGATGACTTGATTAAAGCATCATATGATGCTTTAGGTCTTATGTATTATTTTACAGCATGAGTACAAGAAGTAAGAGCTTGGACTATTCATAAATGAGATACTGCACCAAAAGCAGCATGAGTAATACATACTGATTTTGAAAAATGATTTATAAAAGCAGATGTAGTAAATTGGAAAGATTTGGTTGATTATAAATGATGGGGATGAGCTAGGGAGGTATGAAAAGTGACATTACAATGAAAAGATTATATAGTTTCGGATTGAGATGTTATGTTATTTAAATTTAATAATTAATTATGAAAAAATATTTAATAGATTCTTTACAAAAATTAGATTTTGTAGTTTGGTTAATTACTTTGTTATTTTTCTTGGGTTCTGCAATTATAATGAAATGAGATATAAATAACTCTTTTTTATGAGCATCGGGAATTATAGTATTAATGTTTTTTGTATGATTTAGTATAGAGTTAATTCTTTGAGCATTAAAAAATATTAAGTGAGTTTGAAAAATTACTTGATTTATTACAAATGGACCTGAAGCACTTGTACTTATTGTGTGACTTATTGCTTGAAATATATTATTTGCTGCTAGTACTCCTCTTTGATCAAATTTAGTAAATCCTATTTTATTATTTATTGCATTAATTATAACTTGAACATTATTTAAAGTAAAAACATTTAAACATAATATATTTTTTATTAGTTCATTTATTATAACTGCTTTATTATGAATTACATTTTTACAACTTCCAGAAATATATTATATATATTGGATAATTATTAGTTTAATTATAAGTATTTTTATTTATTTAAAAGAATTTGTACATGATGAAAATATAGAAGAATATAAAGATGAAAGTAAATCATACTTATTTTTATGAATTATCATTTTACTTATTAGTTGATATTTTTTAGATCCTGTAGTTAATTTTACTGCTGATTCATCATTAGCTCCAAAATGATTAATATGATTTTTAGTTTTATCAACTCTTACTAGTTGGCCAGAATTCAAGTCTGTAATATCATTATTAAAAAAATGAAAAACTTTAGATGCTTTTATAAATATATTAGTTTCAAATTTAACTAATTTATGGTTAGCAATAATTTGAATAACAATATGGTATTTTACGAAATAAAAAAGAATTAAATTCATTGAATTAAATTCTTTTTTATTTTTTTAAACTTTGCTATAAAAAATCATTCACTTTCTTCACTAGGTAATATTCTAATAGATTTATTTATATCTTTTCTATAAACATTTTTTCAAAAACTAGATATTCATTTTTTTGAATATTTATAATCTAAATTTAAATCTACTATTTGTAGTTCTGGAAAATTTGAAAGTAGCATATGAACAACAGCCTCATTTTCTTCTGGTGCTAAAGTGCAAGTAGAATAAATTAAAGTTCAATTATTTTTAAGAGCAGGTAATATAGATTTTAAAATATCTTTTTGAATATTATAGTTCTTTTTAATTACTCATGTATTCCAAAAAGAAAATGACTTTTCCTTATTTATATTTATTTTTCATTCAGCACTACAAGGTAAATCTGCAATTATATGATCAAAATAATCTATAAAATTTTTATTTTTTTGTAAAAAAAGTCTAGCATCTCATTTTATTATATTTACATTTCTACATGATTGTCTTTTAATAGTAAAGTTTAATTTATCTATTCTTATTTGATTATTATCAACTGCAACTATTTCTCATGTATTTTTTAATATTGCACTTGCTTGTGATGTTTTTCATCAAGGGGAAGCAGTAATATCAAGTATTTTATTAAAATCTTTAATATCTAGAAAATCTACAGGAATTTGGCTTGAAATAGATTGCATATATATTTTTCATTGTTTGAAAACATCAAGATCCCATAAATCTTTTTCATTTCAATTTAAAAGAAAATATCAATTTTTTAGAAAATCAATTTTTTGAATTTCTAAATTTTTATTTTTTAATATTTCAAGTATTTCTTTATCTGTTGTTTTTAATGTATTAATTCTAAAACTAGTTTTTCTTTTTTCACAATTAAATCATTTTTCAATTATTTCTAATTCTTCTTTTGAGTAAATTGTATTTATTCTTTCTATTAATTCTTTAGGTATATTTTTAAGCATTTTTATTTTTTAAAAAGGAGATATAATATTTTTTATTTTTAAATGAAATTATTTTTCATAAATCATTTTTTAATTTTTCTGAAAAAACTGTTATTCTATCCTTTTTTCATTTTGCTCATTTTATATGAATTGTAAGCTCTTCTAAATTCACATCATTTATTTTTAGATTTATTATTTCACTTACTCTTAGTCAAGAAGAGTAACTTAGAGATATTAGTAATTTATGTTTTGTATTTTTTGTATTTTCAATTATTTTTAGTATTTCTTCTTTATCTATAATCGTATCTTTGGTTATTTTTGAAATATCATCTTTTATGTATTTTAAAAAGTACTTTATGCAAGTTGAATAAACTTCTATAATTCTTGATGAGTAATTTCTGTATTTTAATTCTCTTTTTAAATCAAGTAAAAAATCTTGCATATTTATTAGTTTTAGATACATTATATTGTATAATTATTTTTTATATAATTATATTTCGTATTTTATTACTTTTTGTAATAAAATCAAGTTTATTATTCAGATAGAGGGTAGTTGTCAGATATATTTCTTTTGGATTTTATAAGGATTTGCATTTTTCATCATCAATTTGGTAAAAATCATCTAAATTATGAAAATCATCAAAAATTTTAAAAAAGAAGGGGGGTAAGGAATTTTATAATTTTATATAAAAATATGGATAAAACTTTTAGATTAACATGAAGGATAGTTGTTATTAATGAAAAAAAAGAATTTTTACTTGTAAAAATGTGAAAAGTTTGGGTTTTTCCATGATGATGAATAGATTTTTGAGAATCTTTAGATAGAGCTATTTTAAGAGAGTCAATAGAAGAGTTGAATATTAAAGCTATTTTTGATAAGATAGTTTTTATTCAAGATTATACCTGAAATAGGAAATGAATTGAAACACATTTTTCAGAATTTTTTTGTTTAATAAAAAATAATCAAGATTTTAATAATGTTATAGAAAATTATGTAAATGCTAGTCATAGTTTTGAAATAAAAGATATATGATGGTTTAAATTAAAAGATTTTCCTATTGAATTTCTTCCAACAAAACTTATCTCTGTATTAGAAAAATATCTATCAAATAAATGAGATTTTTATACTATTTATAATTCAACTATTTGAGAGAAAGTAAGTTTTTTGTAAAGATAAAGTATGTGGAACTCTCTCTGGACTATCGTCCAGCCCCTTCTTTTTTAAAATTTAGAAACAAAATCATCTTTTCTAAAATAGAAAAATGCTTTTACAAAAAGATAAATCCAAAAGAAATACGGTAAACCCTCGTTGCACTCTCGCTCATACTTCGCTCGGGTCTGACAACAGCTTCTATGAGGTTCACTAGCTCTATTCGCTCTCCCATATTTTGCTCATACTTCGCAAAACATCTCATAGAAGCAACCGTTAGGCGACATCTACTTTTTGTTTTAGATAATATCATCTTGAATACTGAAAATCAGCGAAACCAAAAACTTTTTTTTGCCCTATTCGGGCAATTTTGGGGGGAGAAAAAAATAAGGTAAAAATTCTTTGAATTTTTGAATAAAAAAAGTATATTGAAAATAATAATTTAAAATTAATATTTTTAAAATGCAAACAACAAAATTAGCTATTTTTGAACAAAAAGAAATTAGAAAGATTATTCATGAAAATGAATGGTATTTTTCAGTTGTTGATATTATTGAAGTATTAACTTGAAGCCCAACACCAAGACAATATTGGGGGAAAATAAAGGATAGAGAATTTATAAAACTTGAACTGTCCCCAATTTGGGTACAGTTGAAAATGAAAGCATCAGACTGAAAAATGAGACTAACAGATTGTGTAAATACAAAAAATGCTTTTAGATTAATTCAGTCAATTCCAAGTAAAAAAGCTGAACCATTTAAAATGTGGTTAGCTCAAGTGTGAAAAGAAAGAATAGATGAAATAGAAAATCCAGAACTATCAATGGATAGAATGAAAGAATTATATGAACAAAAATGATATACAAAAGATTGGATAGATAAAAGATCAAGAAGTATTGCAGTAAGACAAGATCTAACTGATGAATGGAAAGATAGATGAGTTAAAATTTGAAGAGAATATGCAATTTTAACAGCAGAAATAAGCAAAGCAGCTTTTTGAATGACACCAAGTGAGTATAAAAATTTTAAGTGATTAAAAAATGAAAATTTAAGAGATCATATGACAGATTTAGAATTAATTTTTAATATGTTAGCAGAAGCCTCTACAACAAAAATAATGAAAAATAAAAATTCTAAATGATTTAATGAATGTAAACAAGCAAGTAAGCAGTGATGAAGTATCGCTTGAAATGCTAGAAAGGAACTTGAAAATAAATCATGAGAAAGAATAATTACTCAGCAAAATTATTTAGAATGATGAGATAAGAAAAAGTTAAAATAGTTTATTAAATAATTTTAAAAATATGATAGATACATTAAAAAATAAATCAAAAAATATAGCAGAAATTATAATAAATAATTATGATTATTATTTAAATGATAATGAAATTTTAAAAGAAATTTGGAAAATATCATTAAGCGAAGCTAATCTTCTATTATTTTATAATGTAGAAATTTATGATGAAAAAACTATAAATGATATATTAAGTAATAGATTATCTAACACAAAAGAAATAAAAAAAATGAATAATGAAGAAAAATTATGAAATGTTATGAAAATTTATATTTTAGATTATTTAAATAATAATAATATTTTTTTATAATATATGGATACTAATTTTTTAAATCAAATATTAATTTGATTATTTACATTGCTATGAACATTAATAACTTGAATAATTAGTATTATTCTTTATAAAATGAATTTGAATAATCTAAAAGAAGATAGAAAAAATTATTTTAGAAAAGAATTACATTTTAATTTAAAAAATAAAACATTTGAGTTATTAATGTTGATTGATAAAATGGAGGATAAAAGTGTATTTTTAAATGAGGATTTATGAATTAAAGAAAATATTGAAAAAATAAAAACATATAGAGAAACTAAAAATCATATAATTAATTTGATTAAAATATATCTATATGATTTTAATTTAGAAGAATATATTATAAGAAATAATAATATTGAGAAAATATTATTATTATTGTATCAAAGAATATTAAATGTTTGAGAATATAATGATGAAATTTTTAAAAATTTAGATAATATTCAGAAAGAAAACCAAGATTTTATTAATAATTTAAAAAATGACATTTCAAATTATTTAATAAACAATGAAAATCTATTATTAAATAGGATGTAATATTTTCCGACTATCGTCGGATTTTCTCCCCCCAAAAGCTCGTTAGCACTCGCAAAAAAAGTTTTTGGTTTATTCTGAAAGTCATCTATAATAGACAAAATCAACAAAAACAAAAAGTAGACATAAAGGGGCATTGCATTTGATTTTTCTTCCATTATATTACAGAAAAATCACCCTCGCCTAACAGCTTCTATGAGGTTCACTCGTGCACTCGTTCTCCCATATTTTGCTTGTTCCTCGCAAAACATCTCATAGAAGCAAACGTTGTGCGACATATTTAAAAACTATTTTTTAGGATTTTTATAAAAGGGGGTAAAAAAATAAGGTAAAAATTCTTTGAATTTTTGAATTAAAAAAGTATATTGTAAGTGTGAAATTTTATTATATAATTTATATTTATGAACCCGTTAAGTATTGATAATAGAATTAAATTTGAGTTGTTAGAACTTTCAGTGTGAGAAAAATTAAAACTATCTTGAATTCAAATTATAACAGTAGTTTCTTGAAAAATAAAAGAAACCATAAAGTGAGTTCTTAGAACTTTTGAATCATCAGTTTATAACTGATGAGATGATTTTACAGCTGAAGAAAATTCTTTGTTATCAGTTTTTAGTATAAGCGAATTAGATATTATTAGAAATAAAATTGATGTAAATTGAAAATTTTGAGAATATTGCAGAAAAAATTGGAAACAATTGAGAGAATTATATGATGTAGAATGATTTGAAAAAGTTGATTTATATAGATGAGACCAAATTGAAAAAGAATTTAATTGAGAAAGATATAAATTTAATTTATGGTTTTGTTGACCAGATGTAGATTGTCTTTTTCATAATCAACATGATTTTATAGAAATTCATACAAATATTGCTTGAGATTGATTTATGGAAAAAGCTTTAACTTGAAATAATGATTGAAAAGATGAAATAGTGGAATATGTTCATTTATGAATATGACAATCTCATAGAACATTCAATATTGATGGAGAATATGAGAAAAATTGAAATCCAAAATATCCTTTTCATAGATGGGTATGATGAAAAATGGGTAATATTTGGTTAGTTATTGAAAATTATTAATTTTCAGAAAAAATTAAATATGGCAAATTTGCCACAATTAAACTTTTAACATTTTTAGAGCAATCCCCATGAAACCACAACTTCAAGTCCTATGAACTGATATAAAATTTATAAAATTCAAAGATGATGATTTTATAAGTCTTACTGATATTGCAAGATATAAAAATCCAGATGAGCCAAAAGATGTTATCAAAAATTGGCTGAGAACTAAAAATACTATTGAATTTATAGGTCTTTGGGAAATTATAAATAATCCAGAATTCAAAGGGGTCGAATTCGACTCCTTTAAGAGTGAAGCATGATGAAATGCTTTTACTATGTCTCCTCAAAAATGGATAGATAAAACAAATGCTATTTGAATTATTTCTAAATCTTGAAATAGTTGAGGAACTTTTGCTCACAAAGATATTGCTATAAAATTTGCAAGTTGGGTTTCAAGTGAATTTGAACTTTATCTTATCAAAGAATTTCAAAGATTAAAACAAGAAGAATTAAAAACTCTTGATTGGAGTGCAAAAAGATTTTTAACAAAAGTAAATTATAAAATTCATACTGATGCTATAAAAGAAAATCTTATTCCAAAAGAACTTTCAAAAAATGATATAAACTTTGTTTATGCTGATGAGGCTGATATTTTAAACAAGGCTTTATTTGGTATGATAGCAAGAGAATGGAGAGAACAAAATCCTTGAAGAAAGTGAAATATTAGAGATGAAGCAACAATAGAACAACTTATAATTTTAGCAAATATTGAAAGTATGAATGCTGAATTTATAAAAATGTGAGTGAAACAAGCAGAAAGACTTGAAACTTTAAATAAAGTTGCAATAACACAAATGAAATCACTTTTAAGTCTTGATATAACTAAAAAATTACCAAATAATTTGAAGTGAAGCTAAGTAATTTGTGCTTTTTTCAAAAGCACTTTTACCCCCTTTTATAAAAATAAGGAATAATGACAATTTAATAAAAAAGAGTTTTTAAATACACTATTGCTATCGCTACGAGCCACATTGTATTTTGCTCCCGATGGTCGCAAGGTCGCACAACAGCTTCTATGAGGTTCACTCGTTGCACTTCGCTCTCCCATATTTTGCTCATACTTCGCAAAACATCTCATAGAAGCAAACGTTGTCAGATATATTTCTTTTGGATTTTATAAGGATTTGCATTTTTCATCATCAATTTGGTGAAAAATCATTTTAAATAAACAGATGAAATTTAAAAAAAGAAGGGAAAATGAGAAAGAAAACTCATTAAAACTCAAGGTATTTTATATTTTTACTTTTTAGGTTATGAATTTATTTAAAAAGATACTATGAATTTTTAAAGATAAAAATTTTAATAATAACACAACTGAAAAAAAGATATTAGAAAAAATAGATAACTTGTTATCCCAATGACCTATTGATAATATAAACAACAAGGATGATTTTATAAAATTTATATTTAATATTTATTATTATAAATCTAAATATAGGCCTTTTGTTTCTTATTTTGAAATATTTTTTAGATATTATTTAATTTTACTACTATTATTTTTAATATGAACTTCTTTTTTGGCTTGATTATTAATTAATATAGAGTCAACATTTAATTATAAAGACTTATGGATAATATTATCTAATATAATGTATTTTTCAATACTTATTTATATATGAATTAGAATATATTATTATATAAGAAGATTGATTAGAAAAGAAATTAAAAAAAAGTTTTTAGAAGTATTTTGAATATGAATAATAAAATTTTCTTTATTTGTACTTTTAATACCTTTTACTTGGTTTATATGAGCATTTTTTGCTAGTATTATAGATATAATTTATATTTTTATAATAGAGTTATATAAAACATTGAGTTAAACTTCAAGCTTTGTGGAACTCTCTCTGGACTATCGTCCTGCCCTTCTTTTTTAAAATTTAGAAACAAAATAATATTTTTACAAAATAATAATCAAAAAAAATGAAAATAAAATTTCACTGAGTATGAGCATCATTAAATCAAACAATGGATAATACATATTTTTTAATTGAAGATTTAGATAATAAATTACAAGTAGATTGTGGTTGAGGTTTATGATTAGCTCAAAAAATTAATAGACAAGAAATTTCTTTTGAAAATATTTTTATAACACATAAACATACAGATCATTTACTTTGATTTTTTAAATTAACTAGACTAATTAGAAGCTGAAAAATTAAATATTTGAATGTATTTTGTTCTGTGGATGTTGAAAAAACTGTTAGATGAGTTATTGATTTAATGAATATATCACCTTGAATAAAAGCATTAGAAGAATGAAAAATAGTTTTTATAAACATAGATGATAAAAAAGAAATACATATACAAGATTATAAAATAGAACCAATTAATCTAAATTCAATGAAGATAGAACAATATTGATTTTTATTAACTTATAAAAGTAAAAAAATACTTTTCTTTTGAGATGAGGCTATTTGAATTTTTAATAGATTAGATTTAGAAAAATTTAATTGAGTAGATTATTTAATTTGTGAAGCTTTATGTCCAGAATTTATGACTACTCAAAATTGATGAAAAGTTGATAATAAAAAGATTTGCCATATAACAGCAAAAGAAGCTTGAAAAATTTGAACAAAATTTAATGCTAGAAATCTTATACTAATTCATACATTAGAAGATGTTCCTTGAAATAGACAAGAAATTTTGAAAAAAGAGGCTAGTATTGAGTATAAATGAAATATTATAGTTCCTAATGAGTGAGATATTGTTGAAATTACCTAAATTTCTCCATCTCCTCATTTTTTTCATTTAAATATTTTAAAAATTCTTTCCTCTTATATTTATAAATATATATTCCTATAAATATAAATATTATTAACATTATAGTTCATATATATTCAAGTATTATGTTATAATATTCTACAAACATTACTCATAATAATATTATAGTAACTGCCCGAACTATTGATCATATTATATTATAAATCATAAATTTAAGATCTTTCATTCACATACTTCAAGCAATAAATGGTAAAAAAGCTCTAGTCATCGGATGAAATTTTCATAATATTATTCAAAAAGCTCACCATTTAGTTATTCATTTTTTTATATATTTTACTTCTGTTAATCAAATTCAAAACCAATTTCAATATTTTTTAAAAAAACTGTCTCCATATATTTTTCAAAGCAAATATCATATATAATTTCAAATTATTGCTCAAATTGATGCTATAATAATAACATAAATCAAATTTGTATTACTTATATTTCAAAAAAATCATCATATAATTAATAATATATTTTGTCATGGTACAACTATTCATAATACAGGAAAGGCTTCTATTAAACTACTTATTCAAGCTATTATATAATTCCAAAATCATAATCATAATATAATTTCTTTCATCCACTCTATAAAGTTTTCTATCCATTCTTTTTTAAAAATTGATATAAGTGATAAAACTAATGTTAGTAATATTAACAGTATATTTATTATTTGGAAAATTGTTTTTATTATTATTTTTATTGTTCTTTTTAGCATTTATTTATTATTATTTTATATATTTATATTTATAGTATTATTTTTTATATTTATTTCAAATTATATTTTAATTTTGATATATTCTACATTTTTAACAAAAAAAATTGACAATTATATATTAAAAAATATTATTAAAAATAAGTTTAGGGTTTATAAACTTATTTTTAATAATTAATATATATTTTTATGAAAAAAATATTCATTATAATGATGCTTTGTGTATTTAGTTTTAGTTTATTTTATTCTACATCATCAGCTACTAGTATGATAATATGAGATAGGGATAAAGCTAAGGTAGATATATTATATAGCAGATTTGATACAACTTTATCAAATTACGATATTTATAGACAAGAAGAAATATTAAATAGAACAATATCTAAATTAGATAACTTATTGGAGTCAAGAAGTATTTCAATAAATAATAGATTAATTGTATCTTATTTAAAGTGATTATTTCTAAATAGATTAAATAATATACAATGAGATTATTTAGACTTATGAAGTATTTTAGATAATGCTATTACTAATACTAATACTAATACTAATACTAATACTAATACTAATACTAATACTAATACTAATACTAATATATGAAAAATTAGCATTTGAGAATGAATATTTACTCACTCTGATTTTTGATTTAAGATTTCTTTTTTAGATCATTGAAATACATATAAATATATAGAAACAAAACCTTGAAACGGAAAGTATACACTATATTTTTGACCAGAAAATATGACTGTATGAAACTTAAATCCAGCTAATAATTGTTCTTTAATTGTAGATATTCTTCCAATAGAAATGGGAACTAGGTATATTAGTTGAGAATATTTTAAAACAGATAAATATATCTATAATATTAAAACTTGTAATAATTGAAATATAAGAGAAAAAGCTATAAAAACTTTTAAACTTACAGATTGATATGCTGTTGTTTCTTGAAGTGTATGAGATTGGTGAAATGGAGTTATATTAGATAATAAAACATGATTATATTGGATGAGTGATTGAAATATAGCAGGTACTAATAATCGGGATACTGCAAAAGCATATTGTGCTAATTTAAGATTATGATGATATGCTGGTTGGAGATTACCAACAATTAATGAATTACAATCAATATTGATTCCTACAAATTATCCAGCTATAAATAACAATTATTTTAGTTCAGCTAATTATAATTATTGGTCGTCTGAAACATATGGTGCTTCTAGTTGATTTACTGAAGGTGCAAAGATTCTTTCTTTCATCGGTGGTCTTGGTGATCTTGGTAATCATGGTAATGTTGGAAAAGAAACTTCTTTAAATGTTCGTTGTGTTCGTTAAGGATTGATTATTTGATTATTTTATAAAAGCTCAAAAGAATATTTTTTGAGCTTTTATTTACTTTTTC
Source organism: Patescibacteria group bacterium UBA6164 (assembly GCA_002422305.1). Taxonomy (GTDB): domain Bacteria; phylum Patescibacteriota; class Gracilibacteria; order BD1-5; family UBA6164; genus UBA6164. The sequence goes on from DIUG01000049.1 coordinate 40,635, forward strand.
TTTATAATATCATTAATAAAATTTGCTTTTTTTTATAAATAAATAAAATAATAAAATTAAATTAAAATAATATTTTTTAACCCCTATTAAAATTGATGGATAGACATATAAAATCTATAAAATGAATAGATTTTAGTAAAAACTTTTCTGAAATATGAAATGAAAACTTAAAACTTATAAATGATAAAAATATACATGATTTTGATTCTCAAATAGAATCTAATTTATTAGATGATGAAATAGAGCTTCATTCAAAGAAGATTTGAAATATAATTTCTGAATCTTCAGTTATTGATGAGAATACAACTACAGGAAATCCGTTTCATTTAGAGGCATATTTTATGGATTCTTGAGAATTTCCAGTTATAGAATGATTAGAAAAATATAGAACAGTTTTATTAGAAACTCTTTTTTGATATAAAATTAAAATGAGTGTGATATGAGAATCTCATTGCATAACAATTGTTGATAAAAATAATGAAATAATAGCTTCTGAAATTGTTGCATGTTTGCCTCTAAAAGATTTTGAACATATGTATAAATTGGAAGACAAAAAATCTATTAAAATTAAAAAGAAATGATATGAACATAAAATTATGAAATTTACTTCAGAATTTTTAGGTAATAAATTATGAACTGAATTTCATCATTGAAAAGATATTTTTTACTCTGTTCAACAAGATTTATTGAAATTATGAGAACCACAATGTAGTTATGATTTTCCTTTTCATATAGAACAAGAACATGATTGAATTATTCATAAAATAAAAACTGCATGAATAACTGGAATTAAAGCATTTTCTATTGAGAATGAAAATAAAAAAAAGGTTATTATTTATAGTCTTCATTGATATAAACAAAAATGATGACTTGTTTACTGGGATGCACCTACTCAAGATAATATAATAATAACTAGAAGTATTTTTGATTTAGATATATTATGAAAAAAATAGTTTTTTATTTAAATAAAAGTAAAAATATTTTAAATAAAAGTAAAAATATTTTATATAAAATAAACATATTTTATATAAAATAAACATAAAAATCCTTCCAATAATTTGGAAGGATTTTTGAAATCTAAAAATTAGGTAAGAACATTTCTTTGGAAAATATAGAATCTAAAGCTTTTAAAATCACATAAAACAATTCTATTTTATACTAAAAAAATCTACTATATGAAAAAGAGCCACTTTTTTTGTTTATGTAAGAAAAATATGTTATGATATAATGGTAAAATTTATATGATAAAAAAAAATTATGACTCAAGTAATTAATAGTATTTCTGATGTAGAAAATGTAGAAAAAGAAACCGAAGAAAAAAATATATGAGAAATACAAGATGTGAAAGATAAAGTGTGAGAAATAGTAGATTATGATAATACTATTTTGGAAGAAATAGATGATATGATAAAAGATAAAAGGATTGATGATTTAATACCAAAATTGAAAGATTATGATCTGAAATATCATAGAATTGTTGCAATGAAGTTGATACAAAGTTGAGAATGAGATTCTGTAGTATTAAATATAAAAGAGTTTGAATGATTAAATCATAAAGAAATAGTATTAAGATTGATAGGAGGATGGAATTGTAGTTGTACTCTTAATTCTTTAGAAAAGTTTGAATGATTAGATAGAGATGTTGCAATGCAATTGATAGACTATAGATACTGAGATTCTGTAGTATTAAATATAAAAGAGTTTGAATGATTAGATCATAGAGAAATAGCATTAAAACTAATAGAAAAATGATTTTGATGATTTACTGTTATAAAAAATCTAGAAAAATTTGAATGATTAGATCATAGAGAAGTAGCATTAAAACTAATAGAAAAATGAGATTGAGAATCTGTTATAAAAAATCTAGAAAAGTTTGAATGACTAAATCATAGAGAAATAGTATTAAAACTAATAGAAAAATGACACTCCGCTCATTTTCTTGAAATCTTAGAAAAATTTGAATGACTAAATCATAGAGAAATAGTATTAAAACTAATAGAAAAATGAAATTGATATATTGTTGCAAATTATTTAAATAAATTTGAGTGATTAGATAAAGAAGTAGCATTAAAATTAATAGAGGAATGAAAATGATATAATGTTGCACAATATTTAAATAAATTTGAGTGATTAGATAAAGAAATAGCAATGAAATTAATAGATAGTTGAAAACCATTAACTGTTTTAAAAAACATACAAAAATTTCAATGATTAACATATAAAGAAATATTGATACAATCAATAGAAAATTTGGAACGGAGTTTAATATTTGATAATCAGGAAGAGTTTAAATGATTAGATTTGGGATCTGTTATTTCTGAATCTATAGATGATGTAGAAGTAAAGTCTTGGTATGATTTACTTTTAAACTCAATTTGAAGTAAACAAGTTTTAAGATATATGAGGGAAAAACAAAGAAATTATGTCAATATTCATGATTCCCTTCTTTTTATGCAAAAAATAGAAGAGTTAGAAAAAAACAAACAAGAATTATTTATAAAAACGGTATTAAAACCACTGTTTCATCAAATAACTGATTTTGAAGAGTTTAATAATTTGATTTGATATTTTGATGTAGATGTATTTTTATCAAAATATACTGATAGACAATTTAAAAATTATGAAGAATTTAAAAGAGAGGCACTTATACAAAAAAACAATGTAATTATTCCAGAATGAGCTAGTGATAGTTTTAAAAATGCTATAAATATAATGATAGATGCTCCTTGAGTAGATGTTTGATTTATAAAATATCTAGTAAATAAATATGTAGAATCAAATAATCTAAGTTTAAAAAATGAAAAGAATATTTATGAAATTACATCACATAAATATAATTATGTAGATGATGATTTTGATGATTTAGATGAAAAAAGTAAAAATATTACACTAAAAAGAAATGAAAAATTTGATAGTATATTTTGAAAGCTTGATTTTTCAAAAAGTTTAGAATATACAGAAAAAAATAAGATATTTTTTACTGTTTTAGAAAAAGTAAAAAAAGTTAATATATTGACAGCAGATGATGATTATTATAATTTATTGGAGATAGATCATAATTGATACCAATATGTTATACCTGTACATATTTTTTTAGAGATATTATGAAAAAATTATGGTGATGATTATTATGAAGTACTAAAAAATTTAAACATATCAATATGAGAAAAAAGAGAATATTATAACTCAAATTCTTTAGATAGCGAATTTTCAGAAAAATTATTAAATATAATAGAATGAAAAGATAAAATAGATGAAAGACAAATAATAAAACCATTTTTAAAAACTCTTCCTTTTGATCCACTAAATAAGTTATTATCATGAGCTCTTTGAATAAATAGTATAAATAATGAAACTCCTAAATACCAAAAATTGTTTAAACAAGATGAAAACATAAAACAAATATTTAATAATATATGAATATATAATGATAAATTAAGAAAAAATATAATAGATAAGTTTGATTTATATATAAAAGAAGATACTAAAAATAAAGAAAAATATATAATAGAAAGAGAAAAAGAGATAAAGGAAGACTCTATTTTAGAATATGGTGATTGAAAAAAAGTAAAAAATCTAAATTATAGTAATTTAAATAATTTAGATGAAAGTGAAAAAGATGAATTAATAAAGGACTTTAAATTATTTTTAGATGAAAATAAGATAAGTATTTTAGAAAGTATATCTATACTTTATGAAAATATAGATTCTATAAAAGAAAATAATGAAATATCAGATTTTACAGAATTGTGAGAAATATATAAAGATATAGATTCTTCTCTAAATATATCAGATGAAATAAATATCATAAAACAAAAAAATGATATAGATAATAAAGAAAAAAATAGTTTGATTGCAACTATAAAACAAGAAAAATTTTGAAATATAGAGAAAAAAGAACTAGAAAAAATATTTGATTGAAAAGAATTATTATTATTTTCTTATTTATCATATGTTTGAATAAATAATCTAAAAAGACAATCTAATTCTAAACCTATGAATAGAGAATTAAGCCAAATTTTTGATCAAAAAAAATATGTTGATATGAATAATGATTTAAAAGAAAAAGGTATAATAACAGATAATTCAAGACCTCTAAAAAGTTATATAGATTGAAGTATAGATCTAGATGACCAAGATATAGAATCTGTAAAAAATGTTTTGTGAAAATATGGTTATGATATGCTTTGAAGACAATTAAAAGTAGAAATAGCTAAAAAAAGTGATCCAAGATGATGGGTTTGTTGAGACTACACAAATTGTTGTATGCCTTTAACTTCAGAAAAAAATAAAGAATATTTGCTTAGAGAAGATATGGCTTATTTTTTGATTTCTATAGTAGATCAAGATTGAAATGAAGACTTAGTTGCTCAATCAGTTTTGATATGAGCTTGAAATGATAAAAATTTTGATACATTGGTTATAGATAACATAGAAGTAGCAAATAAAGCAATTAAATATATGGATGTATTGTGAAAAGGATATGAGTTATTAAAAGAAAAATATAAGGATAAAAAAATTATTATTTGAACATCATATAATGATGATTGATGAGTTGTTACATGAAGTTGTGAAATGGAAAAAATAGTTGTAAAACCATTAAATTGAGAAATAGTAACATATAGTGATTGTTTTCGTCATGACGAAGCTTATATGTATAATAATCCTTTGATACAAAAAGATAATTGAAAGATAAAGTATTATTGATTACAAAGATACAATATAGATAAAAGTCATGTAAGATTTATGATTTCAAAAGAAGAATTTGAAAATGTAAAAGATATATTGACAAAAATATGAAAATGAGAAGATGATTGAGATGGATGACTTATATTTCCAGATAATTATTCTGTAGTATTATGATGAGAAAAAGATTATAAATGACATATTTTAGCAGCTGATTATATATCTGATGATTATGAAGAAAATAGTCTAATTGTAGAAAAAATTAATTTTAAAGAATGATTAAAATATGAAGAAAAAGAAAAATTATTAAAGGATTATTTTGATAGAAAAGATTTAAAATGAAATAACAATTTTTCAGAAATAATATTTAAATCTCATGAAGATGATATAGTAAAAATAATAATAGCTTATTTTAAAAATTTTGAAATAGAGAATGAAAATTGAAAAATATTTATAAAAAAATAATATGGTTATATTTTTAACTAAAAAATTGTTACTATCAACTGAAATAAATTNNTTAGCCCTTTGTTATATTAAGCTATTATCTTAATTAAATATATTTAATTAAATATATTCTCAGATGATAGTAACAAAAAATTAAACGATAATAACAATAAAGGTATTTAGGATAAAATACTAAATGCCTTTATTGTAAACTAAAGTGAGTATATTTTTATACTAAAAAAGTCTGCTACATGAAAAAGAGCCCAAAAAATTTGCTTAATAATTAATGAAATGTTATCATTATATTTAATTATATTAAATATATTTATACTTTTTATAATATATGATACAATAATACAAAAAACCTATGAAAAATACACTTAAAAATAGGTCTTTAACAAAAAGCACCTATCAAAAAGAAGCCATAAAAAGCATAATCTACAACATACAAGACAAACTACATAATACTCTTGAAAATAAAACCAATCAAGATGATGAAAAAGTATACCCAAACTCATGACTTCTTGAAATGGCTACTTGAAGTTGAAAAACTTTTACTATATGAAAAACTCTAGAACTTCTTATAAATCTAAGAAATAGATTTAACCTGAATGATTTTAATTGACTAAATGTACTAGTACTTTCAAATAGAATTGATTGAGTAGAACAATTTAGAGATGATTTAGTTCATGGTAAAAAAGATGAAAACAAAGCTCCTATTATGTGAAATAAAATACTTGAAAATATAAAAGTCTCAACTTTTCACTCTAAAGCTGATAATTTAGAAGATTTAGAGGAAAATTATTTTAATGCTGATGAAAAAATAGAAGAAGAGATATTTTCAAAACAAAATGGTAGAACAAAAGATCATTTTATGTTTTCTACTTATCAAACAGCATCACTAAAAAATCTATGAGATAAAATTGATTATATAGATATGATAATCATAGACGAAGCACATAATGTAAAAGACGGAAATGAATTTAAAAACCTAATAGATGAACTAAGTGAAAAGTGAAGAAATGGGAATAAACCATATATACTACCATTAACAGCCACTCCAACCAATCTAACAGAAGAATTATTTTGAGAACCTATTTTTAAATACTGACTTAGTGAATACCTAGCGAGTGATTATTCACCAAATGTAGATTATAGACTACTTACAAGAACAGATATAAAACAAGAGGAAATAATAGAACTAAAAAATAAAATAGAAAAAGTAAAAGAAATAAAGGATGTAAAAGATAAAAAAGAGCAAATAAAAGAGATAGAAAGTATATTTTTAGAAATGATATCAAAATATCAAAATCTAGATAGACTAGTAGAAGATTTACTAGTTAGACTTATGATAGAAAATGAAAATATAGATGAAACTATAATCTTTGCAAATAACATAGAAGAAGCAGATAGTATAAGTGATGAAATAAATAAACAATTTTGAAAAGAGATTTCACTATCATATCATTCAAAAAATGATAAAAACAAAGCATTAGAAAGTCTAAAAAACAAAGATGATAAAGTAAAGATAATTGTATCAGTAAACAAACTAAATGAATCTATTGATTTACCAGTAGTATGAAATGTTGTATTTTGGAGATTGACTGATGTAGCAAGAATTTTCTTACAACAATTTTGAAGATGATTGAGATGAGATTGAATAGTTAAATTTTATGACTATGTTTGTAGTATGAAAAACTTTTCATGGATAGGAGAGATTTATGAGGATTATAAAAGGGAAGTTGAGAAAGAAAAGGGTGATGAAGAAAGTGAAAAATCTGAAAAAGAAAATAAATTTAGATTATTATGATGAGATTTTTGAAGTAGTGAAAATAGAGTTGATTTAAGTATATTGTGATTTGATATAAATTATTTAAAAGAAAGTATAGATAAACTAGAAAGTTTGAAAGATTATATAAATTATTTTAAAGAAAATAAAGATGAGTTTATAGATTTTGGTATAGTTATTGATGAAGATATAAAAGTAATTAATTTAGATAAGTTATGAAATATTAAAAAATTTAATCTATTTTGAAAATTAGCTAAATCATGATTAAGAAATTTAAATAGAGCATTATGAAATAATGATGAATGAGAAGTTAGTAATAAAACAAATGCTCAAATAATCCTAAAACAATTTTTTGAAAATATGTGATATAAAGTAAATTATGAAGTAAATAATTTAAATATTTTAAAAGATTATATAATATATTTTAAAGAAAATAAAAAGGAGTTTATAAACTTTGGTATAATTATTGATGAAGAGAAAAAAGTAATTAATTTAGATGAGTTATGAAGTCCTAAAAATAATAATCTATTTTGAAAATTAGCTAATTCATGATTAAGAAATTTAAATAGAGCATTATGAAATAATGATAATTGAGAAGTTACAAATAAAACAAATGCTCAAACAACCTTAAAACAATTTTTTGAAAATATGTGATATAAAGTAAATTATGAAGTAAATGAAGAAATAATTTTAAATACTTTAGAAGATTATGTAAACTATTTTAATAATAATAAAGTTGAGTTTATAGATTTAGGTATAGTTATTGATGAAGGGAAAAAAATGATTAATTTAAATAAGTTATGAAATCTTAAAAAATTTAATCTATTTTGAAAATGAGCTAAATCATGATTAAGAAATTTAAATACAACATTATGAAATAATGATAATTGAGAAGTTAGTAATAAAACAAATGCTCAAATAATCCTAAAACAATTTTTTGAAAGTATGTGATATAAAATAAATCATGAAGTAAAAAAAATAAATATTTTAAATAATTTAGAAGATTATATAAACTATTTTAATAATAATAAAATTGAGTTTATAAATTTTGATATAATTATTTATGAAGATAAAAAAGTAGTTAATTTAGATAAGTTATGAAGTCCTACTAGATGTAATCTATTTTGAAAATTTGCTTCATCATGATTAAAAAATTTAAATAGAGCATTATGAAATAATGATGAATGACAAGTTACAAATAAAACAAATGCTCAAATAATCCTAAAACAATTTTTTGAAAATATGTGATATAAAGTAAATTATGAAGTAAATAATTTAAATATTTTAAAAGATTATATAATATATTTTAAAGAAAATAAAAAGGAGTTTATAAACTTTGGTATAATTATTGATGAAGATAGTAAAGTAATTAATTTAGATAAGTTATGAAATTCTCAAAGAAATAATCTATTTTGAAAACTTGCTTTATCATGATTAAGAAATTTAAATATAGCATTATGAAATAATGATGAGTGAAATGTTAAAAATAAAACAAAAGCTCAAATAATCCTAAAACAATTTTTTGAAAATATGTGATATACTGTAATTACTAATTAACCTCCTTATGCACCACCCAGAAAGCCCAACCTATCTAAAAAGCACCTATCAAAAAGAAGCTATAAAAAGTATATTTATGTTCAAAATTTCATTTCCTTAGTTCGGGAAAATATTTTTTAATACATTCTTTATGCTTTATTATCAACTAAAGTAAGTATACTTTTAGACTAAAAAAGTTTGCTATATAAAAAAGAGCCATATTTTCTTGCTTTTTTTTGTTTTTTCATACAATACTTTAATAATACCTTATTTTATATAATTTTTTTTATGGATATATTAAAAAATAGATACATTTATTTTTCATTTTCAGCAATTTTTCTTATTATATCTTTGTTTTTATTAATTTTTTGAAAATTAAATCTTTGAATAGATATGACTTGAGGTATTCAGATGGAATATGATTATAGTAATAATATAAATATTGAAAAAATAACTAATGAATTAAATACCAAAAAAGACTTATTTTTAGATAATAATCAACAAGTTATAAATAATATTAGTGTTTATTCTATTACTTGAGAAAAATCATTAGCTGTTTTAGTTTGATTTTACAATAATCCTGATGAAATAAAACTAGAAAAATTAAAAAATGATTTTAAAAATCAAGTATTTGAAGTTATTAAGTCACAAGATGAAACATTAAAAGAAACTAGATATATAAATGTTTGAAAAAGTTTTTGAGATTATATAAAAAACACTGCTTTTATTACACTAGGATTAGCAATTATATTTATTACATTTTATATTACATTTGCTTTTTCTTGAGTATCTTCATGAGTTTCTGTTGTTTCATTTGCTATTATAACAATAATAACTTTATTTCATGATGTTATAATATCTACTTGAGCATATATTTTTACTTCTATTTTTCTACCAGAATTTCAAATAGATACCTTTTTTATAACAGCATTATTAACAATTTTAGGTTATTCTATTAATGATACTATAGTTATATTTGATAGAATAAGGAGTAACTTAGAAAAATATGCTTGAAAACCTTGAAAAAATTGAAAAGAATTATATGAAATTATAAATTTATCAATTAAAGAAACATTAACAAGAAGTATATATACTAGTTTGACCTTAATTTTTGTATTAATTACTATTTTTATATTTTGACCTGAAACTATTTCATGATTTATATTAGCAATGGTTTTTGGTACATTTTTCTGAACATATAGTTCAATTTTTATAGCTTCACCTATTTTATATGAAGTAAATAAAAATAAAAAATTAGCTGTATATAAAAAAGTTGTTTATAATCCAGATGATAAAATAGTAGTATAGTAAATTAAAAAATGAATAATATAGAATTAATAAAAAAAATCTTGAGTCTTTTTAAAGATAGTATTTGAATAAAAAAATACTATCTTGTTTTTCTATTTTGATTTTTTTCTTCTATTATTTCTGTATTAGAACCATTTTTATTTATTCAAATAATTGATTATATAGAAAAATTTTATAAAACATGAATTTTTGATATTAAAGAATTACTTTTTTATATATTATATTGGGTAAGTTTTATTTTATTTTATTTATTAATAACTTATATAAATAGATATTATTTTATAGATTTAAGTAATTTAAAATATTATGTAAATATATTTAATATATATTCCAAAAAAATCTTAAGTATAACTTATTCAGATTTTTTAAATAAAAAATCTTGAGAGCTTTATTCTAAGTTAAATAAATGAATAAGGGATAGTTTTGCTTTATTATTTTTCTTTTTTATTGAAATAATAAGGAGTTTATCTTGAATTTTTTTCATATTAATTATTTTATTTTTTATAAATCCAATTATGACTTTGGCAAGTATATCTATGTTGCCAGTTATGATTTTTATAGGATTATTTTTCAATAAAAAAACTTCTTCTTTACAAAAAGAAATAAATGATTTTGATGATAAAAATTATGGTATTTTAGCAGATTCTATTACAAATACTTATCTTGTTAAAAATCTTAGCTTAGAAAATAAAATATATAATATTTTAAAAGAAAATATAAATATTTCTTTTAAAAAACAAATAAAAGTTTCTAAAAGATGGTCTATATTAGATATTTATACTTGATCTTTAGTTACAATTACTAGAGTTATTGTGATATTAACTTGAAGTTATCTAATCTCACAATGAAAATTATCTCTTTCGTTATTATTTTTATATTTTACTTTTATATGATGGATATATTTTCCTCTAAGTTTTGTATTTGCCAAACTTAGAAATATACAAGAACAATTAATTACAGTATGAAAATTTTTTGAAGAGTTTGATAATTTGGAAACAGAAGAAAATAATGATTTTTCTTGAAAAGAAATAAAAAAAATATCTTGAAAAATTGAGTTTAAGAATGTATCTTTTTCATATTTAGATGATAAAATTATTCTTAATAAAATAAATTTTAATATAAATCCTTGAGAAAAAATTGCTTTTGTTTGAAATACATGAGCAGGTAAATCAACAATTATAAATCTTATTTTCAGATTTTGGGATACAAATAAATGAGAAATTCTACTTGATTGAAACAATATTAATAGTATTAATAAAAATAATCTTAGAAAACATATTTGATTAGTTGCTCAAGATAATAGCTTATTCAATTTATCTATAAAAGATAATTTGCTTTTTGCAAAAGAAAATGCTACTGAAAAAGAAATAGAAAAAGCTTTAAAATTAGCTAATGCAGAATTTGTTTATTCCTTAAAAGAATGAATAAATACAATTATATGAGAAAGATGATTAAAACTTAGTTGATGAGAAAGACAAAGAATAAGTATAGCTAGATTATTTTTAAAAAATCCTGAAATTATTATACTTGATGAAGCTACGAGTGCTTTAGATAATAAAACTGAAAAATTAATTCAAAAAAGTTTAGATACACTTTTAAAATGAAAAACTTCTATTATAATAGCACATAGATTATCTACAATTCAAAATGCTGATAAAATATTTATGTTAGAAAATTGAAAAATAGTTGAAGAATGAAATTATGAAGAATTGATGAATAAAAAAAGTAAATTTTATAGTTTAGCTAATCCAGAACATTTAATAATAAACTAATTATTTATAAACTAAAATTACTTTAAAATCTTAGACAAAAGGCTAAAGCCTTCTGTTAACAAGCTGTCAACAAGGTGGCTTTAGCCCCTTGAAGATTACTAAGTTTTTTAAATCTTTTCAGTATAATTTAATTTAAAAAATAAAAATATAATTTTAAAAAAAAATGATAAAACATCTTTGAATAATTATGGACTGAAATCGTAGGTGGGCTCGTAGTAAATTTCTTCCCGTTTTTGCATGACATAAAGCTTGAGCTGATAATGTAAAAAAAATTACTGAATTAGCTAAAAATAAATGAATAAAATTTTTAACACTTTGGGCTTTATCTACTGATAATTTGAATAAAAGAGATAAGTTAGAGGTTGAGTGAATAATTAAACTTATTAACAATATAGAATCTTTTTTGGGAGATATGAAAGAATTAAATTTAAAATTTGAAACTATTTGAAATATAGAAGAATTACCTAAAAAATCTCAAATTATATTAGAAAGAGTTAAAGAAAATACAAAAAATAATACTTGAATTACTTTAATAATTGCTTTCATTTATTGATGACAAGATGAGATCATAAGGGCAACCAAAAAAATAATAAAGGCTTGAATAAATCCTGAAGATTTAACTAGAGATGAATTTAGAAAATTTTTAGATACTGCAAATTTCCCAATACCTGATATAATAGTAAGGACTTGATGAGATATAAGACATTCTGGATTTCTTTTGTATGATTCAGAATATAGTGAATATTATTTTACTGAAAAAAAATGGCCAGAGTTTGATGAAGAAGAATTAGATAAAGTAATAAATTTTTTTAATAATTCAAAAAGAAATTTTTGAAAATAAAAAAATAAAACCTGTTTTTTGATATAAATGATAATCTAAAAAACTAATTATTCATCCTTTGTTATGAAAAAAAGATTCTATAGTAAAAAAATATTAAAATATTAAATATTAAAATATGTTACCAAATTGGTATAATGATTATAAAAATTTTATAGATCAATCTATTGAAAAATATTTAGTAGATTATTTTAAAGATGAAAAAAATAATTGACTGGATATTATAAAAGAAGCCTCGATTTATTCAGTAAAATGATGAAAAAGAATTAGATCAATTTTAGCTTTGGAATATTATTTAATTTTTTCTAAAAAAGATTTTTCTGAAATAAAATATGATGATGATATAATTAAATTTTGTATTTCTCTAGAATTTTTGCATTCTTATTCTTTAGTTCATGATGATTTACCTTGTATGGATAATGATGATTTTAGAAGGTGAGAATTAACAACTTGGAAAAAATACTCTGAAAATATAGCAGTTTTAGTTTGAGATTTGTTTAATTCTTTAGCTTTTGAAGTATTGTCGGATATAAAAAATATCTGAAATTATTCTATTTTAATTAAATATTTTTGAGAAGCAGTTTGATTAAAATGAATGTTATGATGACAAGTCTTGGATTTGTATTATGAAAAAAATCCTGAAAAATTAACCTTAGAAAATTTGATTGAAGTTCATAATAAAAAAACATGAGCACTAATTGAAGTTTCAGTTCTAGGTTGAGTTTTAATTGCAGAAGTAGATAAAAATTTTGTAAAAAATAAAGAATCAAATAATATAAAAAAATATTTAGATTTTTGAAAAAAAATTTGATTAGCTTTTCAAGTAAAAGATGATTTATTAGATATTGAATGAACTAAAAAAGAAACTTGAAAAAGTGTATGATGAGAAAATAAATGATTTGTATATTTTATGTGAGTAGAAAATACTAAAAAATATTTAAATATTTTAATTTTAGATTCATTAGAAATAATCTCAAATTTAAAATCAGAAAAACTGAATTTTTTAGTTAATTATATATGAAATAGAAAAAAATAAGTAAGAGTTTTAAACTCTTACTTATTTTTTATTATTTTATCTATTAATCAATATTCTAGTGCTTCTTCAGAAGTCATAAAATTATCTCTATCACAATCTTTTTCTACTTGTTCTGGAGTTTTTCATGTATGTTTAGCTAAAATTTTATATAATCTTACTCAAGTTTTTATTATGTGTTCAGCTGCTAATCTAATATCAGTAGCTTGTCATTCTGCTCATCATAATGGTTGATGAATCATTATTTCACTATGAGGAAGAGCATATCTTTTTCATTTTGTTCATCAAGCAAGTATAATAGATCACATAGAAGCAGATAATCATATAGAAACAGTATGAATAGGACATGATATATATTGCATAGTATCATATATAGCTAATCAAGCTGTTACATGTCATCCAGGAGAGTTTATATATAATGTAATTGGTGCTTTAGAATCTTGTTTTTCTAAAAATAATAATTGAGCTATAACAGTATTAGCAACCATACTATCTATTGCATCTCATAAAAAAACTACTCTATCTTCTAGTAATCTAGAATAAATATCATATGCCCTCTCTCCATTTGGAGTCTTATCTATAACTGTTGGAATAAGAGTATTTCTTATTTCTTTAACCTCTTTTTTCTTTCAATAAAACATTATTTCATATTAAAAATTAAAATACTATTCTATTTTAACAAAAAAATATAAAAAAAGCTAGTCGAAGTTATATTTTTAACTTTACAAATATGAAAAACTATTTAAACTCTATAAATAAATATTCTTTAAATAATAAAAATAAATGACTGTAATTACTAGATTTGCACCAAGTCCTACATGATATGTACATATTTGAAGTTTGAGAACAGTATTATATAATTATTTATTTGCAAAAAAAAATAATGGCAAGTTTATGTTAAGAATTGAAGATACTGATAGAAGTAGATTAGTTGAATGAAGTGTGGAAAATTTATTATTAGTACTTGCTTCTGTTTGATTAATACCAGATGAATGACCAAATAATCCATGAGACAAATGACCATATTATCAATCAGAAAGACTAGATATTTATAAAAAATATATAGATCAATTAATTGAAAACTGAAATGCTTATTATTGTTTTTGTAATAGTGAAAGATTAACAGAACTTAGAAATGAACAAGAATCTTTAGGATTAGCTACAAAATATGATAAAAAATGTAGATATTTATCAAAAGAAGAAATAATAGAAAAGTTAAAAAATAATATACCTTACACTATTAGGTTGAAAGTTCCAGATAATGAAGTGATTGAATTTAATGATGTAATAAAATGAAAAATAAAAGTATCTTCAAAAGATATAGACGATCAAGTATTATTAAAAACAGATTGATTTCCAACATATCATTTAGCTGCAGTAGTTGATGATCATTTGATGGAAATAACACATGTAATTAGATGAGAAGAATGGGTTCCTAGTACATCAAAACATGTATTATTATATAGAGCTTTTTGATGGAATATACCAGTTTTTGCACATTTACCTTTACTGTTATGAACTGATAAAAAGAAACTTTCAAAAAGAACTTGAGATGTATCAGTAGAATCTTATTTAGAAAAATGATATTTAACTGAAAGTATAATTAATTATATTTCTTTACTTTGATGGAATCCAAAAACAACTGAAGAATTTTTTAATATGTGAGAATTGATAGAAAAATTTGAATTAACAAATGTTCATAAATCTTGAGCTGTTTTTGATATAGAAAGATTAGATTTTTTTAATGCATATTATTTAAAAACTTTAAATTTAGATTATTTATATAATAAATTAATGAATTATTTAAATAATTATGATAAAGAATTTTATAATTTATTATTATCATTTTCAGAAAATTATAATAAAAAGATTTTTGATGAATTAAAGACTAGAATAAAAAACTTTTCAGAATATAAGAAATATACTACATTTTTTTATAATAATTCAGTTATTCCAAATAATGAATTAATGATAAATGAAAAAATGAAAATATTAGATATAAATATGGTGAAAAAATCTTTAAACTTATCTTTAGAAATTTTAAAATCAAAAAAAGATGATTTTGAAACTATGGAAGAAATAAAAAATATATTTGTGGAAAAAATACAAAAAGCAGATATGAAAAATGGTCAAGTATTATGGCCTGTTAGATGTGCATTAAGTGGAGAACAATTTTCTCCATGAGCATTAGAACTTATATACATATTATGAATTACTAAATCAATTTCGAGAATTGAAAAGGTATTAGATACTATATAATTTAAGTATCAATTTAATTTATAAAAAATATCTTGAAATTATTATAATTATGTGTTAAAATTAACGAAAATTTAAATTATAATTATATAAATATGAATTACCAATCACTAAAATGAATGATAGAATCTATAATAAATTCATATAGATGTCCTGAATGTGCTACTGCGGTTAATGAATCTAGTATAGATATTATTTGAGCTGCTTGATCTACTATTAATATAGATATAGAATGTTATAATTGCAGAAAACATTCTATGGTGAAAACAGAAGTTTTATCTTTAGATTTAACTAATAAATGATTATCTCCAGAAAATATAGAAAAATTAAAGAGTTCTTTAATAAATTTAAATTCAAATATTATTACTAAACAAACTAGTATAAAAGATAATGAAATAATTGAATTAAATAAAGATTTAAAGAAAAAATCTTTAAATGTTTCCGAATTACTTTGAGATGATAATAATTCAAATTGATTATTATCATAATAAAAGTATATTTGTATTTTAAATATAATTTATTTTTTTAAGAATTTGAGAAATATATGTTTAAGAAAATATGAGTATTAATTATAATGATAATTATAGTATATATTTTAAACTATAATAATTCTTACAAAAAAAATATGGATAATATTGAAACTGAAAGAATATTTCAAAAAAATTTTAATGAATTATATAATTTTTTATTTGATTTTTGAAAAAAATTTGAATCTTGATTAAAAATTACAAAATTAAAAATAGATTGATTTAGAGAGAATATTTGAGAAAAAAAGAAAACAATAGAAAATATACAAAAGTCATATAATGAAGTAAAACAAATAATTGATACTGCATCTTGAACAATTCAAAATACAAAAAATATTATAACTAATATTGATGAAATAAAACAAATAATTGATACTTCAACTTGAAATATAGAAAAAACATTAAATAATGAAATAATAGAACTGTCTAATACTTGAGAAATTAACTAATACTTTATGTTAAATGATTTAAATTTTATAAATATTGCAAATGAAATTGCAACTTGATCAAAATGTGTTTCTAAACAAGTTTGAGCAATTATTGTCAAAGATAATAGAATACTTTCTACTTGATATAACTGAACACCTGCTTGATATATAAATTGTTATGACTATTGGAAATGAGAATATAATAAAAATCATCATGATTGGTCTGCTATGTATGAAATTCATGCAGAAATGAATTCTGTTTTATGGGCTGCTAGAAAATGAGTTTCTGTAGAAGGAGCAACTCTTTATTGTACATATCAACCTTGTTTTCAATGTACTAAAAATATAATAGCTGCTTGAATAAAAAAAATAGTATACAAAGAAAAATATAAACATTATACTTGAGAAGAAGCAGAAGAATTTATAAAAAATTGTTGATGTGAAATTTTTCAAATAAAAGAATAATAAATAAAATATGTCAATAAAAAAATATTATATACAAACTTTCTGATGTGCTATGAATCAAGCTGATAGTGAAAAAATCAATATGATTTTATTACAGTCTTGATTTATAAAAATATCTGATTGGAGAGATGCAAATTTAGTTATTTTTAATACTTGTTCAGTTAGACAGAAATGAGAAGATAGAGTTTTTTGAATGCTTACGGATATAAGTAAAGAAAATAAAAAAAATAAGAAAAATATTTTGGTTTGAATTACTGGTTGTATGGTAAGAAAAACTTGAATAGATACTAAATATTTAGATAATTATAAAAGAGATAAAAATAATGCAAAAAAAATTATTTTAGCAAATAATGAATCTTCTATTTTTAATAATGATGATAAATTATTTCCTAGATCTGATAATAAATTAGATTTTACTCTCAGAATAGAAGATACTAAATATTTACCCTTGATTCTTACACATATTTTAAAAGAACCTATTTGAAAAGATAATTCTTTTGATGATTATTTAAAATCTAAACAACTTAGAGAAAATCCATCACAAGCTACTATTGTTATTCAAACTTGATGTGATAATTATTGTACTTTTTGTATAGTACCATATACTAGATGAAAAGAAAAATCTAGAACTATTGAAGAAATTGTAAAAGAAGCTAAAGAAGCAGTCGAAAATTGAGCTAAAGAAATAACTCTAGTATGACAAAATGTTAATTCTTATTGAAAACAATTATTAGATAAAAAATATTGGAATGAAGAAAAAGGGAAGTGGAATATAGATAAATCCCTCCCTCTTCACTCCGTTACGAGTACTCCCTTTGAAAAAGGGAGATGAACTAATGAAAATATTTTCAAATCTCCTTTTAGGCAATTATTAGAAGAATTAAATAAAATAGAATGATTAGATAGAATTAGGTTTACTAGTTCAAATCCTCATGATATGACACAAGATATACTTGATGCTCATTTTGAATTAGATAAAATGTGTAATTATCTACATTTTGCACTTCAATCTTGATCTGATAAAATGTTAAAAAAAATGAATAGAAAACATACATATAAAGATTTTAAAAATATGGTTAATTATTTAAGAGAAAGGGATCCAAATTTTTCTATTTCTACTGATATAATAGTTTGATATTCATGAGAAACAGGCGAAATGTTTGATGAAACAATAAAAGCTTTTATTGAATGCGAATTTGACTTTGTTTATAATGCTAGATATAGTGTAAGAAAATGAACTATTGCAGAAAAAATTTATCCAGATGATATAACAAATGAAACAAAAGCAGAAAGATGGCATATATTGAATGACTTACTATTAGAAAGTCTTACAAAAAGAAATAATATGATGATTTGAAGAGTAGAAAAAATACTTATTTCATGAGAAAAAGAATGAGAATTTTTTTGAAGAACTAGAAATTTTAAAGAAGTTTATTTTCCTAAAATAGATTGAATAAAAAAATGAGATATAGTAAATGTTGAGATAATTAAATTGGATAAATATGTATTAAAATGAAAAATATAAATATTATGAAAAAAATAATAAAAAACTTTATAATTACTACTATATTAATACTTTCTATTAGTAATAATTATACAAATGCTAATGAATTAGCTAAAGAAGAAACTAATGTTATAATGGAAGCTTATTCTCAAAGAAAAGCTAAGATACTAGATTTAATTAGTTGATGAAAATTAGAATCTGAAATAAATGATTTGAAATCAAAACTAGAAAAAATAAATGTATGAAATAATTTAAATCAAGATACTAAAACTAAATTATTAAATGATATTGATAAGTTAGAAAAAGATTTAGTTTCAATGAATATTGAAGTAAAATTAAATGTAGAAAATTCTGAAGAATTTGATAAAATAATTGAAAAATATAATAATGAAATAATTTTAAAAAAAGAATTAGTATCTCAATTAAATAATTCTATAAAAGAAAATGAAATAAATGTAGAAAAAATAGATTTATTATTAGTTAGATATTTAGCTGAAAAAACTAAATTGGAAGAAACTGAAAAAAGAGAGAAAAATATTAAATTTTATATTTTATTAATAGTTACATTAATTACTATACTTATTTATTCTACAACTAGATATTTAAGTAAAAAATGAAATATAATAAATAGTAAAATAAATATATATATAAATTTCTTTCTATTATTTATATATATAATATTTTTAATATGGTTCTTTTTCTATTTATATCCTCAATTATCAGTTTTATTAATTTTTATTACTTGATATTTACTTGTAATAAATTCTCATTTAGTTTGATCTTTTATATGAAGTGTTATTGTTTTACAAAGATTTAAAATTGGAGAAATTATAAAATTTTCTACATTTTTTTGAAAAATTATTAGAATTAGCCCACTTTATATAATAATATTACCATTAACAAAAGAGGGGATTTTTATAAATAAACCTATATATATTCCTCATATAAATATACTTAAAGAAAATGTTACAAAAGATTTAACTGCTGATACCTTTATTCATAAATTTGAAATAACTATTAGAGATGATTTTTGAATAGATCTTATAAATTTTTTAAATGAAACTGAAATTAACATATTAAAAAAATTTCTTAAAAATAAAATATCATCAATATCAAAAATAAATGATTTTTATAGAATTTCGTTTGATAGAACAAATTTTGGTCATATAGTTGTAGTTTTTGTATGGAAATGAGATGATATATTAAATAAAAAAGTAGAAAGAGAAATTATATGATTTTTAGCAAATCAAATATCTGAAGCAAAAAAAATATCTGAAGCAAAAAAAATATAAATAAAAAATCTCACACTAAATTTTAGTGTGAGATTTTTTATTTCACTGTTAATTTAAATATTTCTCTTCAAACTAATTGTTTATCTCTTTTATAAAGTAAACTTCAAGCTTTTGTTGTAGTTATTTCTGTACAATTTTCTGGAAACATATTTTCTATATTACAATATTTATTTAATAAATCATATATTTCATTGAAATAAATATATTTTCATTTCATTTCCCAAAAAGGAAAACAAATAACTAAGTTTCAGTTATATTTTATCTTTTTTATTCATATAAAAAATCTATCATATAATTCTAAAAGTGATTTTTTTTGTTTATCTATTCTATCAAGAGAGATATTATTTTGAGTCATTACTTCTCATAAATATCACTCTGTAACTATTGAATTTACTCATTTATTAAAAAAACTTGATTCTTCTATAAATTTTGCATTTAGTTTTTCTATTTCTAAGTTTTCTAGTTTTATATCTTCTTTTTTACAAAAATTAATTATATTATTTTTTGTATGTTCTACCATTTTTTCATTTAAATCACTTCCATATATTGATTTATTTCACATTAAAATAGATTCTATTAAAACTGTTCATAATCAAACAAACGGGTCATATATTATTTTTCATCAAGCTAAATTTATCATTATTTGACAAAGCTTTGGTGGTAACATTCCAGTTTTCATATCTCTATCTTTTTCATAATCTCTTTTAGAATAGTTAGATATATCTTGTACCCATATAGTTTTTCAAAAAAATACATTATTTTTAGTATAAATATAATTAAAATCTGTTTTTGATTTTAATAATTTCTCTCATAATATTTGTGCTGAACTAAGATTTGTAAAATCTTTATTTATAAATCTAGATGATATGCCTAATTCTTTTAAATCTTTCTTTATTAATACAAGTATACTTTTTAAGTTTTTCTTTTCTCAAAAAATACTTAATCAATATTTAAATTTTCATTCATTTCATTTTGATTCTTCTACTATACTAGAATCTAATATTTCTACTATTTTTATTGTTCATCATAAATTATTAGCTTTTTCTAGTACTTCATTTTTATCTAAATTATCTATTATCAAAAACTCTTTACTTAAATAAAGAGTTTTTCCATTTGGAAAAACTTCAAATATTTCTGCAACACTTAGTTTATATTCTCTACCTAATTGAAATCAAATCATATTATTATATTAGTCCTAATTTTTTAACTATTTCACTATGTATATTTTCTATTGTATCATTTGCTGAAACTTCTATTACTTTTAATTCTTGTTTTTGCATTTCAACTATTGGAAGTGTTTTTTCTTCGTATTCTTGTATTCTTTTTAATACTGCTTTTTCATCTTTATCATCATCTCTTTTTATTAATTCTACTCAAGTTTTTGGATTATGAGTAATTCAAGCTATAAAAGTTTCTCATGTAGTTTTATCAAACATTCTTCATAATAGTCTTTGTTTTGCTTTTTCAACAGATAAATCAAAAAATACTACTTTATAATCAGGTAATAATCTATCAAAAATTTCTTTATTCCACTCATTTCTAATAAATCAATCATAAATAATATTTTTTCATGTTTTATTTATTATTATATTTTCCATTATTTCTTTTCATAATTCAGAATCAACTTGTGATCATCAATCTATTACTTCTTTTACTTTATTTCAAAGATCTGTTCATGATTCAACCAATTTTCTGAATTCATTTCACATTTCTATTAATGTAAATCAATATTTTTCAACTAATAATCTTGCTTGTGTTCATTTTCCAGATCATTGAATTCATGTAAAAACTATTTTCATTTTTTTATATTAATATTTATTTTAAAGTGTGAGAGTAATAAGCCGGATTTTGTACTTCGGTATCAATCTATCTAGACTTATAATCACTTATAAGCTCAAGCTGAGTATCTCTTAAAAGAACAATAGAGAATAATAATTCTATTTCGAGACCATTCCCATTGCATCAACACACAGTTTACCGTTCTGTAAAAATACAGAATCATCTGTAGCTTTATATTTATCACACAAAGTAAACTAAGTAGTAATAAATAAAAACACCAAATGACTTTTCATCTTTCTCTTGCTTCAATCAAGATAGTATAGTTTCTGTGGCACTAGTGGTATTTAAGTTTTATTTTTATATACTTAAACCGAAGTTGTTATCTTCTGTGCTATTCTCATGATGTCCAGACTTTCCTCTATTTTACTTTTAGTAAAATAGTAGATACCTGCTCTCACTTTTATATTATATCTAAAAAAATTTTTTTTTCTAATTTTTTTTTAATTATCTTGTGCCAAATAATTATACAATAATATCTTGCTTATTATTTAATTATAATTATAATTAATATTAATATTTATTTATAATTATGATTAATGTTCTACTAAAAAAAATAATATTAACTTTTTAGTAAAAATGTTAAAAACTCTTTTTTGTTTATATATATTAAAGCAAGTGCTATCTTGTTTACATTTTTTAAACATAAAAAGAAGTCAAGGAGAAATATTACTTTGACTAAACTTTTTATTTAACTAAACTTCTCGTAGTTAAATAAAACAAAAATAAAAAATTAAAAAATATGAAAATAAAAAACAATTAAAAGATTTAAAAGAGTATATTTAATAATCTAACTAACTACTAAAAAATGCAAAAACATTATAAATTAAAAAATATCATTATTAATGTAATTGATACTATAAAAAAACAAGATTTTCTAGTATATTTTAGAAAAATTACAATTATGGAAATTTCAGATAAAGAAATAGTTTTTTGAGTTGTTTCATGATTTATGAAAGATAATTTAGAAGCTAAATTTTATAATAATATTTTCGATGCTGCTAAATTAGAAAATAGAGATTTAGAAAAAATATCATTTGTTGTTGATAAAAATATTGAAAATCCATCAAATACAGATGTTGTAGATTGTGCAGTATTTTTAAAAGAATGTTCTAAATCAAAAAAAGTAAAAAAATGACCTGATTGAGAAGAAATTACTCATAAAGAAATTACAAATTCAAAATCTGTTAATGATAGATATAATCTTTCTAATTTTATAGTTTGATTAGATAATCAATTAGCTTATTCTGCTTGTGAAGCTGTTTGTAGAAATCCAGGTAAATCATATAATCCGTTATATATTTATGGTGATGTATGATTATGAAAAACTCATTTATTACAAGGTGCTTGAAATGAAATAATAAAAAAATTTAAAGATAAAAAAATAGTTTATACAACTGCTGATAAATTTATTACAGAATATGTTTCTGCAGTAAAAAAGAGAAGTATAGAGAGACTTAGACAAAAATATAGAGAAGTAGATGTATTAATAATAGATGATGTACAATTTTTAGCAAAAAAAGAACAAACTCAAAATGAATTATATAATATATTTAATATATTATATGAATCAAGTAAACAAATTATTATTTCTTGAGATAGAGCACCAAAAGAGCTAGAAAATTTAGAACCTAGACTTAGAAGTAGATTTGAATGGTGAATAACTGTTGATATAGGTAAACCAGATTTTGAAACTAGACTTGCTATATTACAAGAAAAAGCTAGATGACATGAGTTTATGATTCCACAAGATGTAGCTGAATTTATAGCTGCAAATGTTACTGAAAATGTAAGAGAATTAGAATGAGTTTTAAATCAAATGATAGCTGAATATGAATTAACTTGAAATACTCCAACTTTACCTAGAATAGCAGAAAAATTAAAAAAATTAAGTTTTACTACTGATATATTATGAGGTTCTAGAATACCTCAAAAAACTACTATAAAAAGTTATGAAGATATTATAAAAAGAGTTGGGGAACATTATGGTATAGAAGTTGAATGAATTGTTTGACCAAATAGAAAAAAAGAATTTATGATTCCAAGACAAGTATCAATGTATTTATTAAAAACAAAAATGCATTATACTTATGAAAGAATTGGTAATATATTTTCATGAAGAAATCATGCTGCAGTATTATATTCATGTAATAAACTAGAATGATTATTAAAAAAAGATCAATGATTATTACATGAAGTAAATGTTATTAGAGATAGTATGTGAATATAATACTTTTAGCCTACCTCCCTTTGTTAGGGAGGTATTTTCAATAATTTATTATTTAGAAAAAAATGAATAAAAAGATAATTGATATTCTTGATAATTTAGATTCTGAAATTGATTTGAGTGATACTTATGAAATAAAACAAATTAAACCTTCAGAAATATTTAGCAATAATTCTAATGATATAAAAAAAGATTTACAAGATTTAAATATATCAACTAGAAAATATGCTAAAATAAATAATAAAAAAAATAATATAAATTTTGATTCAATAATTAATAACAATAAACTTGAAGATATAAATTTAGATACTAATAATAAAAATAGTAAGAATAATAATAGTAATAATAATAAAAAGAAAAAAAATAAAACTGTACAAATAAAAAAAGAAAAATATATAAAAATTAGATTTTTAGTAAAAATAAATTTATTTTTTAAAAATCTAATTTATTCAATAGGTATTTTTTTAAAAAACTTAAATTATTCAAAAGATATATTTTTTAAAAATTTAAGATGAAAGATAAAGTATTTAAAATTTAATTTATTTTTTAAAAATAAATTAAATAATTCATCTATTGATTTAGATAATTCATCTATTGATTTAGATAATTCTTATATTGAAGAAAATATAGTAGATGAAAAAACTACTGAACCTATTTGATTTATGAAAATAAATTATTTTTTTACAAAAAAATTTTTTATATATTCTTGAGTTATATTTTTATTTATTTTTTTTATAATGATAATAAGTAAAAATATAATAGAAAAAAGAATAACTTCAGGTTATGAAAAAATATTATCTATAAAAGATAATTATTCAGATATAGATTTTGTAAAAAAACAAATAAAGGATGCTAAGAATGATTTTTTTATTTCTAATATATTATTTACTCCTTTTAGAATTTTACCAAATACAGATATAAAAAATTGATATTATATAATTAAATGATGAACTGAAATAACTAATATATTAGAAAAATCACTAGAAATTTATACTTGAACAAAACAATTTATATTACAAAGTTGATGAATAGAGAATGTTAAACTTACAAATTTACTATTTAATATAAAAAATGATTTTTGAGAAATAAATTCACTTTTATATAAAACTATTATTTCTTATGATAAAATAAAAAATTTATCAAATAAAGATTTAAGTAATAAATTAAATTTCGCAAAATCCAAATTAAAAGAAGGATATAAATTAGTAAATTTATTAAATAATGATTATGATATTTTTCTTTCATTATTATGACATAATAATGAAAGAAAGTATTTAATAGTTTTTCAAAATAATGATGAGATAAGACCAACTTGATGATTCATGTGAAGTCTTGCTACTATTAATATTAAGAATTGAAAAGTAATAGATTTTGCAAAAGAAGATGTATATTCATATGAATGGGATATAGATAAAGTACTTATAAATAAAGAATTAGCACCAGAATGATTAAATAAAATAACTGAAACATTTTGATTTAGAGATTCAAATTATTATATTGATTTTGAAGAAAGCTCTAATAGTATTAAATGATTTTTAGATAAAATAGATAGAAATATAGATTGAATAGTTTATATAAATCAGAATACTATTTTAGATTTTTTAAAATATACATGATGAATAAAATTTGATGAATTATGAGAAACTATTACAGAAGAGAATTTTTCTCTTATTATATCTACTTTAGTTGAAGCAAAAGTATTTAAAGTATGAGCATTATGAACACCTAAACAAATACTTTTTGATTTTGCTAATGTATTTTTGGATTTATTAAAAGAAAAAAAAGATTATTATATTTATTTAGATATAATTAAAAAAAATATAATATCTAGAGATTTAGTTTTATATTCTTTTAAACCAGAGGAAAATAATTTACTTTGGAAATTATGATTAAATTGAAAAATAAATTATCAAGATACTCTTGATTTTGCATATCCAGTAGTTACATCAGTTTGATCAAATAAAAGTGATAGATATGTAGAATTAAAATATAAAAAAAATATAGTTAAAAATAGTGATTGTAGTATAGATACAAATTTAGATATATATAGAACTCATTTATTTTCAAAAATAGAAGAACAAAAAGTTATTGATTTATTAAATAATCATTGAGTGACTAAAGATAAAGAAAAATTATTAAATATTCAATGAAAATGAGATAATAAATCCTACATAAGAGTTTTATTACCTAAAAGTGCTATAGTTGAAGAAAAAGAATGAATGAATATTAAAAAATTTGATAATTTTGTAATGGTAGATTATTATCATAATACTAGAGTATTAGAATCAACAAATTTTGAAATAAAATATAAATTACCAAATCTAAAATGTACCGATTATAAATTTAAATTATATAAACAGTCTTGAATAAGAAATTATGATTTAGAAATAAATGATAGTAATAATTTATTAAAAGAAATATGAATAAAAGGGGATTATATTTATTAAAAGAAATATATTATTCAATAAATAGCCCAATATTCAAAAAGAATATTGGGCTTATTTTATAACTTTTTCTGGTTCATCCATTCTTGTACCTCAATTAATGGTATTTTATTAGACTCAATTTCTTGAGAAATAAATAGTATTTCATGTTCTGTTAATTCATCATATCCATGTTTTACTATTTTTTTACGAATTCTTTCAAGAGTATAAGTATTATGATGTAAAGATTTTTTATGGTTTTTTTTCTTGATATTCATTTCATTCTCCTATAAATATATAAAAGTTAAAAGAACTCATCCATAAAAATTATCATTAAATTTATCAAATGATAAAATAAGATAGTTTGAACTTTTCAAACTATCTTATTATAAATAAAATTTCTAAAAATAAAAGTCTTTATTTGACATTTTTATTTATTTTATTTATATTTTAGATTATACTCATATTTTTATTCTTTTTTCTAAATTTAATAATATTTCTATTGTAAAAATAAATAATTTAAGTATAAATGGTTATATTTAATATTTATTTAAAACTATGTTAGAAAAATTTAAAAAAATGTTTTCACTTGATAATCCTATTAGATTATTTTATCATAAATTAAGATCGATTATAGCAAATATTTTTTATGGTTTTCCTAGTAAAAAAATGACTATTATATGAGTTACTTGAACAAATTGAAAAACAACTACTTGTAATATAATAGCTAAATGACTTAAAGAAACATGAAAAAAAGTGTTTATGTTTTCAACTGTAAATATTATTATAGCTGATAAAGAATATCAAAATAATACAAAAATGACTTCACCAGATGCATTTGAATTACAAAGATTATTAAAAATAGCTAAAAAAGAGTGATGTGAAATAGCAGTTATAGAAACTGCTAGTCATGGTATTAAAATGAATAGAATTTGGTGATTAGATTATGATATAGTAGTATTAACAAATATTACTCAAGATCATTTAGATTTACATAAAACAATGAAAGATTATGTAAATACTAAATTAACTATATTTAAAAACTTAATATCATATAAAAGAAAACCTTGAATTAAAAAAACAGCAATTATTAATATAGATAGTAATTATGCTGATTTATTTTTAGCAGAAACATATGATGTTTTATATACATATTGATATAAAAATTGATCAAATTTAACTGCCAAAAATATAGAAAAAATATGAATGATTACTAAGTTTGAAATAAAAATAGCATCTGATAATATTTTTATTGAAACAAAAATGAAAGGAGATTTCAATATCCAAAATATTTTAGCGGCAGTTTGAGTATTTATAAGTTTATGAATAAGTGCAAAAGAAATATCAAAAATAATAAAAAAAATAAATTGAATACCTGGTAGAATGGAAAGTATAGAAAATGACGAATGATTTGAAATAATAGTTGATTATGCACATACTCCAGATGCACTAGAAAAAGTACTAGAAACAATTAGATGATTTTCTAGTGTTAATAAAATAATTACAGTTTTTTGAGCTACATGAGATAGAGATAGAACAAAAAGAGCAACTATGTGATCTATAGTTTCTAAATTATCTGATGTAGTGATTTTAACTCAAGATGATGATTATTCAGAAAAGATAGAACAAATAATAAAAGATATATTGCCATGAATAGAAAGAAAAGAATGAGAAGATTTTTGGATAATTCCTACTAGAAAAGAAGCTATTCAAGCAGCTATTATGAGTGCAAAAACTAGAGATGTCATATTAGTTGCATGAAAATGAGATGAACATGTAATGGTAACAAATGAATGAATAATTCCTTGGAATGATAAAAAAATAATAAAAGAAATATTAAAGTGAATAGATGATAATAAAATAATTTAAAACACATTAACTCCATATAAACCTATGTCATTATATCTAAAATATAGACCAGCAGATTTTAAAAACTTAGTTTGACAATCATTTGTAAAAGATACTTTACAAAAATCAATAGAAAACAATAAAACAGTTTGAGCTTATTTATTTTGTTGACCTAGATGAACTTGAAAAACTTCAAGTGCTAGACTATTTGCGAAATCAATAAATTGTGAAAATCCTACAAATTGAAATCCTTGTTTAGAATGTAGTATATGTAAAGATTTTGCAGATGAAAGATTAATGGATATTATAGAAATAGATGCTGCAAGTGTTACTTGAGTAGATAATATTAGAGAAATTATTGAAAAAGCACAATTTACTCCAAATAAAACAAAATATAAGATATATATTATAGATGAAGTACATATGTTAAGTAAATCTGCTTTTAATGCTCTTTTAAAAATCTTAGAAGAACCTCCAAGTCATGTAAAATTTATACTTGCTACTACTGAAACACATAAAGTACCCGATACAATTATTTCTCGTTGTCAAAGATATGATTTTAAAAGAATTTCAAATATTGATATAAAAAATAGATTAGAATTTATAGCTAAATCTGAAAATATAAAAATTGATGAAAAATCAATTGATTATATAATAAAAAATAGTGGGGGTGCATTAAGAAATGCTATTTCTCTTTTTGAGCAATTAATATTTAATGAAGAAATAAATTATGAAAATATAGTAAAAAAGCTTGAAATAGTTGATGAAAATGTTATAGATACATTTTTAGAAAAACTATTATTAAAAGATACAAGTATTATTGATATATTTGATAAAAATATATCTGATTGAAAAAATATAAAATTATTTTTTAAAGAATTACTTTTTTATACTAAATCTAAATCATTATATGAATTAAGATTAAACAATGATATTTCAAAATATATAGAAATACTAGATATTCTAGATGATACATATTCAAAAACTAAAAATTCTTTAGATGAAAATACTACATTTTTAATAGGTATTTTAAAGATTTTGAATTGATATAAGCATAAAGAAAATATAATAGATAAACAAAATATATCTATTATTAATAATTTTGATAAAATAAATATTACACAACAACAAGAAAAATTAGAAAAAAATATCAGTGAAAATAATTCTTCAATTAAAAAAGAAAATAATAGTAATATATGATTATCTCATGATGATATAGATGATATATTTTGAAATGAAAATATAGATGATTTATCAAATAAAAGTAATGATATTTCAGTATTTGATACTACTAGTTTTATAGATAAACTAAAAATAATATGAGCAAAATGATGATTAACTATGGCTATTAGATGAGCGAATTTATGATTAGATTGAAATATTTTAACAATATGAGTACATAATAAAATACATAAAAATCAAGTAGAAAATACAGAAAATATAAATTTAATTATAAAAGCATTATCTGATATGTGAATAGAAAATCCTAATATAAAAATTAATTAAACATAAATGTATGTACTAGTTTCACCATTTTCTAAAACTTTTGATGATATATGATTAACATATATTGTTCCAAATTTTTTAATGAAAGAAATTAAAGTATGACAAATTATAGAAATACCTATAAGAAAAAGTATAGAATTATGAGTTGTTCTAAATATTTTTGAAACAATTAATATTAATTATGAAGAATCAAAAATAAAATCTATAATAAGTATAAAAAATACAAATATTTTTCTTTCAGATTATAGAGTAGAATTGGTGAAATGGATAGCAAATTATTATTTTACAGCTATTCATAATTCTCTTAATTTATTTTTTCCAAAAAATTTAAGAGAAAAGATATTAAAAGATAAAATAAATATAATTTTTCCTCAAAATGATTATATAAATGAAAAAGATAAGACTAAAAATATAATTAATTATTCATTTAATCATAATATAAAATTATCTAATGAACAAAATGAAGCATTAAATAATATTTTAGAAACAAAAAAACAAAAAATATTATTATATTGACTTACTTGAAGTGGAAAAACAGAGATATATATAAAATTAATACAAAAATATTTAGAGAATAATATGCAAATACTATTTTTGATACCAGAAATAATTTTAACTAATCAATTATCAAGTAAAATAAAAGATGTATTTGGTAAAGATATATTAATAATAAATTCTACTATTTCAGATAGTACAAAAACTAAATATTGGCTAGATATAAATAATATTAATGCAAAAATAATAGTTTGAACCCGTTCAGCTATATTTTATCCATTTAATAAATTATGACTAATTATTATAGATGAGGAACATGATAATTCTTATATTTCAGATTCATCACCTAGATATAATACTATAGAAGTAGCAGAAAAAATAACAGAATTAAACTGAAATAAACTATTATTAGCAAGTGGTACACCAAGTATAAAATCAATGTACAAAGCTGTAAAATGAGAATATAAACTAATAAATTTATTGAAAAGATACTAGAGTAATAATATTCAAAAATACAATTATTTAGAAAAAAAATTAATTTTATAGTTTTTTCAAAATCAAGTACTTTCAAAATCAAGTAAAAAATTGACATAACTAATAATAATAATAATAAAATAATTTTATTATTATTTAAAACTAAAAGATTTATGAATAAAAAGAAAATAACAAACAAGTTATATAAATTATCTAAAACTAAATGATTTACACTAGTAGAACTAATAATAGTAATAACAATACTAGCAATACTGTGAACAATAGCATTTATATCTTTTCAATGATATTCAGAACAAACTAGAGATAGCACTAGAATTTCTAATATTTCTATTATTAAATCATCATTAGAACTATTTTCACTAGATTCTGGTAAATATCCATTACCTACTGATTGAATAAATGTAACATATTCATGAGCAGTAGTTTGGAAACAAGGAACTTTTTGAGATAGTACTTTTAAAAATGTAGATAAGTTAAATATAATACCTGTAGATCCATTAACAAACTCACAATATACATATTCAATAACTTTAAAATGAAATGAATATGAATTAGCATGAATAACTGAAACTAATGGAACAGCAAAAATAAATACATTAGATGAAACTTATGCATGAGAAATAAATGCAACAGCTTTTGTAACTTGAAACTATAATTGATTATTACAAAAAACTTTATCATGATCAAATTGTTATGTTTTTTCACTACCAACTATAATAGCAAATGATTTAGAAACTAGTAATGAAATAGAAGATATTATAAATAATAATAGATTAGTTTATAACTGATTTAATAATTTACCTAGTTCTTACAAAAATTCAAAATTCAAACTAGATTGATGATTTAATTTTACACCAAATAAATTTATATCATATACAGATACAAATAATTGTAATCCTTTATATGATTCAGTATCAAATACAGCTAGAACAAATTTAATAACAAATCTACAAGAATCTTATAGTGGAACAATTTTAGAAACAAAAGATAGAATAAAAGAAATAGTAAATGTAGATTTATGAAATATTTGAGAAATAACTCAATTATGAGCTAATATTATTAATAATACATTATGAGGTAAGGTAGAAGCAGTAGTTCCAACTTGATTAACTTCATGGACACCTTCTACATCTAGTCCTACAGTAATGGTATCAAAAGATTGAACAATTAATCTATGATGAATACCTGATAATATAGCATGAGTAGTACTAGAATGAGATGTAACATGATTTATAAACTCACAAACAGAGTGATGATGATATGGATGAGTTTGGGTAGCAACAGTAAATGGTACAATAATGGATCCAAGTAGTCTAACGGGAAGTAAAATACCAAATACAAATCCAACGATGACATGAACATGATGATATACTCGTATAACATTGACTCAAATAAATAAACAATGAAGTACTTTTAAAGATTGTACAAATAATGCTGATTTAAATTTATGGTTTAATGGAACTTTTCCAGCTCCTGCATGATGGAGTAGTTATGATATAGCTCCTATTGATTCAACTTATGAGACTTGATATTATTGGGTTCCACAAGGTACATCTGCTTATTGATCGACACCTAATAATGCAGCACAAAATTATTGAGTAGATTATATTGCAGTACCATGAGAAACTTGTACTCATTGACTTGTTGGTTATACTTGATGGCTTATGCAATGGACCGCTCATCCTGCATGACCTTCTGTAAAATATTGTCCAGGCTCAATTATTAGTACATTATGTAATGCTGAAAATAATACTGCTCGTTGTCCTTCATCTCCACCTACACTAACACAATGGCCACTAGATAATAAATACGATCTAACATTTACATGAACATGATTTAATACAACAACATGGGATTCAGATAGACCAGTAACGGGGCCATTTAGTACAGTAAATTGGTGAAATTTGTCAATAACAGGTAAGATACAACTAGTAAATGATGTTAATTGGATGTATTCAAACCAAACAACTTGAACATGTTGAGGTACTGCAAACTGACCAGAAGTTAGATTTGGTACTTATGATAGAAAAGAAATTATTTTTTAAATTAAAAACAATCCTATTTATAGGATTGTTTTTAATTACTCATAAATTCTTTATTTCTTTCTTCTTCCATCAATTGTTTTTGTTTTATTACTCCAGAAATAGCAGTAGACACAATTGATAAAACTTTTTTATCACCATCATTAAATTTAAAATTATATCTTAAAAAAACTAAATATCATAAATTATTATTTCATATTGATAATTTTTGACTATGCATATAATAATTTTCCGATGAAAGTTTTAATAAATCTAATTTAGTATTTGTTAATTCTTTTACTTCATTTAGTAATTTTCATTTTTGTCGTGTATCATATTTTAGAATAATATAATCTTTCATTACAGTATTGTTTTCATAATACATTATATGATCTACTCATATACTTTCTTTTATTTTCTCTACTAAAAGAAAAATATTTTTATTATTTATTTCTTCTATTTCTAGTATTTCCTTACTTATCTTATATGTGGCAGTTATTAAATAATTAGCTTCAGATAATCTTTTATTTCATAAATAAATAATATATTTTAATAAATTTGATGCTTCATTTGGATATTTTTTTGAAAATTCATCTAATCATTCTCTTGCATTAATTGATAATAATACACTTTTTCTTGTTGCTATTATATTTACTTCTTTTTCTTTAATAGTATTTAATGATGCTTCTCAAAATACATCATTTTGTAATAAATAAGCTAATATTTTAATTTCATCTTTTTTAATACTTGTATATTTTCAAACAGATAATTCTCATATTAAAACAATATAAATATTATTATCAAAATCTCATTCACTAAATAGTACTTCTCATTTTTTGAGAAATACTTCTTTAAAATATCAAGATTCTTTTAATTTATTTATATCTAACATTTTGTATTATATTATTTATTATTTTTCCGAAAAATAGGAATATTTTATAAGTTTTTTTTAATCTAACATCATTTCTAATCATTCTTTATCTCTTGCATAATTCATAAGATTATCTTTAGAAATAATTCATTTATTATAAAGTGCTAATAAATATTTATCCATTAAAATCATTCATTGTTTATGTCATACTTCAAGCACACTATATAATTGATGAGTTTTTCAAGTAATAATCAAATTTTTTACAGCATCATTACTTACAAGTATTTCTCTTGCTGCAGTTCTTCATTCTATATCAACTCTTGTTAATAATCTTTGAGATATAACTCAAACTAAATTCATAGCAAGTTGCATTCTAATTTGATTTTGTTGATTTCAAGGAAATATATCAACAATTCTATCTATTGTTTGTACAGAATCATTTGTATGTAATGTAGAAAAAACTAAATGCCCTGTTTCAGCTAATGTAATTACAGCTTTTATTGTTTCTGGATCTCTCATTTCTCATACCATTATAACATCTGGATCTTCTCTCAAAGAAGCTCTTATTGCTTGTGAAAATCATCTTGTGTGATTTCAAACTTCTCTTTGATTTATTAATCATTTATCTGATTTAAATAAAAACTCAACAGGATCTTCAATTGTAATTATATGTTTTTTAAAATTTTTATTAATATAATCAATCATAGCAGCAAGATTAGTTGATTTTCATGATCATGTAGGACCAGTTACCAATATTAATCATTTAGATTTATTACACATTTCTTTTATTTGTTCTCAAAATCATAATTCATCTAATGTAGGTGTTTTATTAGGAATTCTTCTTATAGCTATAGAATATCATTGTGTATCAACATAACAATTTACTCTATATCTATCTCATCATTCTAATATATAAGAACTGTCATACTCTAAATCTTTAAGAAAAATTTCATATCACATATTTCAAATAAAATTAATAATTATTAATTTTATAAGTTCTTTACTAAAATTAGACAAATTTATAACAGTTCAATTTACAGAAATAGAATTAAGTGTTTCTATTTCTCATAATCTATTTCTAATTTTTATCTTATTATTTGTAGTTATATGTATATCCGAATAATTTTCAATAGTAGAATGTTTTAATATACTGTCTATTAGTTCTTTTTGATTCATTTATAATTATTAATAAATTAATTAAAAGTATTTTATCATATTTTAAATATTATGTAAAATATTTTGATATAAAAATAAAAAAGAGTTATGTTTTTAACTCTTTACTAAACTTACAACTGTTTCTATATGGTGTGTATGAGGGAACATATCCATTACTTGAATTTTTTGTATTTTATAATCAGATTTTTCTAATATATATCATAAATCTCTAGCTAAAGTAGAAGGATTACAGCTTACATATATTATTTGATTTGTATTAAATTTTAATATATTTGGAAGTGCATTAGGATGCATTCAAGCTCTAGGAGGATCTATAATCAATAAATCAGCTTTATTTCAATTATTTAAATATTGTTCTAAAAAATCTTCTACTTTTTCATTTACAAATTTAATATTTGATAATCAGTTAAGTTCTGCATTTTTTTCTCAATCTTTGCTTGCAGAAGTAACCATTTCAACGGATATTACATTTTTAGCTCATGCTTTAGCAAAAATCATTCAAATAGTACCAGTTCAACCATATAAATCTAAAACTGTAATATTATTAAATTCCTTTACAAAATCTAATACTATTGAATACAATTTTTCAGCTCAACTAGAATTTGTTTGAAAAAATGAAGTAGGGGAAATATTAAAATTTAAATCAAGTATTTTTTCTTTTATAGTTTTTTCACCATAAATTAATTCTAAATCTCATATACATATATCTGCTTTATTTGGATTATGTGATAAATATATAGATTTTATTATACTGTACTTTTTTGCTAATCAAAGAAAAAAAGTTTTTATAATATTAATTTTTTCATTTTTATTTAATTTTATATTTTTATTAAAATATTCCGAATTAAAACTAAATAAAAGCATTATTTCATTTGTAAAATGAGTTTTTCTTATAAGTATATGTCTAAAAAATCATTCTTGTTTCATTTGATCATAAACTGGTAATCAAATAGTTTTACTAAATTTTTTTATTTCTCTATATATTTCATTTTGTATTTCATCTATAAGTGGAGCTCATTCATAATCTTCTACTTTTGAAAATTCACCTTGTTTATGAAATCACACATTAAAATGTTGTTCAATATTATTTTTAAATGATATATATTTTCAAAAACTAAATTCTATTTTATTTCTATATCAATTAATAATAGGGGATTTTTGAATTGGTAAAAATAGACTATCAAATTTATCTTTTTCTACTAATTCTAAATCTTTGTCTAAAATCTTGGGATTTATTTTATTTTTTAGTACATTTAATGATTCTTTTACTTGTTCTTGTTTTATATCTAATTGTACTTCATAAGGTATATTTATCCATTTCCATCAACCAGACATACCATATTTATTTTCATGATTTTCTATTTCTAAATTGGATTTTTTAACTATATCTATTATTTGAGTTTCAATAAATGATTTTTTTTTATTTAGTACTCTTAAATTAGCTATTGTACCGGGAATAGCACCACCATTAACAAAAATAACTCTTCAGTCTAAATCAGGATTAGTATGTTTTAATCTAGAAAATCATTTTCATCAAAATACTAATTTTTCTATAAGTATATTTTCTAATATATCATTTTTTTTAATTCAAATTTGTTGCATTTATATTTTTTAATTTTAATAAAAAAATTATATTTATAAACTAGTTAAAATCAAATAAGTTAAATTATTTTGTAGAAGAAATTTAAATAAAATGAAAAAACTTTGAAAAATAAAAAAAAAGTATATAATCTTTATATATAATCTTAAATTTTAAATATATTTAAATGAATTTAAATCCAAAACAGGAAGAAGCAAAAAATAAAATAGATTGACCTCTTTTGATAATTGCATGAGCTGGTAGTTGAAAAACAGCTACACTTACAGCAAGAGTTCAATATATGATAAAAGAGAAATGAATAAATCCATCAGAAATAATGATGGTAACTTTTACAAATAAAGCAGCTAGTGAAATGAGAGAAAGAGTTGCAAAAACTTTATGAATTGAAGTCCCTAGAAATATTTACTCTAAATATAATTTTCCTATGGTTTGAACTTTTCACTCTATTTGAATATTTATTTTAAAAGATGTATTATCTAAATATTTATCAGAAGAATTAAACATATGACTTAAAAAAGATTTTGTTATTTATGATGAATCAGATAAATTATCAGTATTAAAAAATATTTTAAAAAATAAATTAAACCTAGACGAAAAAGAATTTCCAGCTAGACAAGTAGCATTTTTTATAAGTAATGCAAAAAATAGTTTAATTACAGCAAAATGATATGAAGCAGAAGTAGATTCTAGTATAAAAGAAATTGTTTATAAAGTATATTTACAATATGAAAAAGATTTAGCACAAAATAATGCTATAGATTTCGATGATATATTAGTAAAAACTTTAGCAGTTTTGAGAATACCAAAGATATTAAATGAATATCAAGAAAAATATAAATATTTGATGGTTGATGAATATCAAGATACAAATGCACCTCAATATGAAATAGTTAAATTATTAGCTAGTAAATATAGAAATTTGGCAGTAGTTGGAGATGATAGTCAGTCTATATATAGTTGGAGATGAGCAGATATGAGAAATATAATAAATTTTAGAAAAGATTATAATGATGTCTTAATAGTAAAACTTGAACAAAATTATAGATCTACAAAAAAGATTATAGCTTGAGCAAATGCTGTAATAAATAAAAATACAAGCTGAATAAAAAAAGAATTATGGACAGAAAATCCTGAATGAGAGCATATAAATTATATAGAATCTCCAGATGATAAAACGGAAGCTAGTATTATAGTAAATATAATTAAAAAAAAGGAGTGAAATTATATAGATAATTTAATTCTTTATCGTACAAATGCACAATCAAGAAAAATAGAAGAAGCTTTAATGGTAGCAAATATACCATATAGAGTAATATGATGACAAAAATTTTATGATAGAAAAGAAATAAAAGATTTATTATCATATCTAAGAGTAATACATAATCCAAATGATATAGTATCTATGAAAAGGATTATAAATACACCAACTAGAAAAATATGATTAAAATCTATAGAAATTATGGATAATTATAGAGAAAATTTTTGACTTAATTATCCTCAAATAATAGAAAATGTAGATGAAATAGAAGAATTGAAAACTTGAGCAAAAAATGCAATACAAAATTTTAATATTATTTTTGAAGATTTAGTCAAATCTTCTGAAAAAAAAGTAGTTTCAGAATTAATAAAAGATATAATTAAATTTACTAAATATGAAGATTATATAACAGAATGATTAAGTAAAGAAGAAAAAGAAGCTAAATTAGAAAATATAGATGAATTAATAAATGTAGCAACAGAATATAATTGAATGGAATCTAGAGAAAGTTTATCAGTATTTTTAGAAGAAGTAGCACTTATAACAGATATGGATAAAAATGATGAAAGAGCCGATTATGTAACATTAATGACTATTCATACTTCAAAATGACTAGAACAAAAAAGAGTTTTTTTAACATGATTAGAAGAATGACTTTTTCCAAGTTTTAGATCTACATGAGATCAACATGCACTAGAAGAAGAAAGAAGACTTATGTATGTAGCAATGACTAGAGCTAGAGAAGAATTATATATTTCCAGAGCTAAAGAAAGATTTAATTTTGGTGATTTTGTAAGAAATCCTGAATCTAGATTTTTAAAAGAAATTCCTTTAGAATATATCTTAAATTATGATTTATGAGAATATTTAAAAGGTTGATGATTTTCTTTTTGAAATAATTTTTCATCAAACAACGAGTCATTTAATGATTGATTTAATGATTCATTTAATTTTTGAAATAATTCATGATGATTTAAATCAAAACCAAAAGTAATCGTTAAAATAAATAATGATATATCTATGTTTGTCAGATGAGATAAAGTAAGTCATCCAAAATTTTGAAATTGAATAATTACATCATTAAATTGAGAATTAGCAGAAATAGCTTTTAGCTGAAAATGAATAGTAAAAATGAATATAAAAATTGCTCCAGTTAGAAAAATTTAAAAATTAAATTCCATCATTCTTTTTATAAAAAAAATAATATACTCTTGTAGGGTATATTATTTTTCCATTTCTTTTACCAACTTTTCAAAACCTTTTTTTGTTGTTTTACTATTTGCTGTAATTCTTTGTTTTCTTGATTCATAAAACCAAATATCTATATCAACTAATTTTTTAACTAAATCTATTATATTTTCTTCTTTTGGTATGATATATTCTCATTTTTTTGCAATTTGTTTTATTACTTTATCAAAAATCTTTTGTTCTTTTTTAGTTAATTCATATTTCCAAAATTCTAAACTTTTTGCATATTCATCTCATATTAAAACTTCAACTCATTTTTTATAATCTCATGTATTTTTATAATCCAAAAAACATTGCCAAATCTCCCAAACTGAGCCTCATAAATTTTCCCAAAAATATTTTACAATT
Source organism: Patescibacteria group bacterium UBA6164 (assembly GCA_002422305.1). Classification (GTDB taxonomy): domain Bacteria; phylum Patescibacteriota; class Gracilibacteria; order BD1-5; family UBA6164; genus UBA6164. The sequence goes on from DIUG01000049.1 coordinate 79,865, forward strand.
TTATCTTCTAATCACTCTATTTCTTTTAACCAATATTCTACATCTTTTTTTTCTAAATGATTAACTAAATAATATTTAGATGTATTTTTTAATTTTGCATGATTGTAAAGTTCTTCTATATAATAACTATCTGAAGTCAAACAAATCACATGTGCTAGATGATTAACCTTAGTTAACTTTATAAAAAATTTAAATAATTCTTCCACAAGTAATAAATTATTTTCTTTATCAATTATAATATTTTTTAAATATTGAAATTCATCAAGAATAATTACTGGTTTAATTCACTTTTCATTTGCTTTTTTTAGTTTTTCAAGCATTACTCAAAAAATATTTGTTTTTATTGCTTTCTCATCATCTATATCCCAACCAAAAAATCAAAAATCTACTTTTATTCAACTAACTATTTCTTTAACTTTTCATTTTAGATCTTCTGGGAAAAATATATTTTTAAAATCATTAAAATTCGTAATTAAAACTCATCTCATATCAAGATAATTCACTGCATATTTTTTTTGATCAAGTTCTTTTATAACTTTTTCAATCAAAGTAGTTTTTCAAGTTGATTTTGGTCAATAAACAAAAAGTATATTACTTGGTGAATTTCATAAATAATTATTTATATATTCTTGTTCAGCCACTCTATTTATAAATGGGGGATATTTATCAAAATATTTTTTACTCATATATTTTTAATTAAATTTTATTTTACTTTTAAAGTATATAAAAAATGTGAAATAAAGCAAAGTTCTTTATTTTATAAAACTAACCTATTTATTCAACTCACTTTCAAATTCTTCTTGGTTTTTAGGATTTAATACTTTTACATTATCAAGTATATTATATATAAAAATATTGTTTTTCAAAATTAATTATTTATATCTTTTTTCAAATTTCTATAAACTTCCTATAAGCAACTTCTGATAGTTTATAAACATAATTATCTCTTGAATTTCAAGCACTTTTTTCATTATCAAAAGAATCAAATTTAACATTCATTCATGGATCAATAATTGAATAAGATTTTTTAAATTCATCAAAATTATCTCAAACTTTTTCAGATACTTCTACAAAACTTTTAAATGCTTCTACTAAACTTCATCAATTTGATAAAATCCAGTTTTCAACTCATACTCAAGATAATCATCAATCTTGTTTTTTATAAACTCCATTATCTTTTAAAATATTTTTTGCTAATATTATTTGTGATTTTACTTGATTTAACTTTTCTTTTCAATACTTTTTTTCTATATGTTTATATCTATCTTCAAGAGCTGTAGCTGTATCATATTCTCTTAATTGATTTTTTGTTATAAAAAGTATATCTATTCTAAATCAAAACTTATTTTCATTAGACTTTAATTGAAAACTTCCGTTTTCTCTAGATCAACTTCATTCCTGATTTGTTGTTTCTAGTTTTTCATGAATTATTTTTATTACTTCTTCTATTTTTAAGGTATCAGTTTTGTCTAAATGAACTGTAATATCTATATCTAAACTTTCAGAAGCAAATAATTCTTCTTTTCAAGGCAAATTTAACATACTTGTTCATCTTCAAGTTGATCAACAATTAACTATTTCAGCTCAAACAATTCATCTATCTCATTTGTCTTTGATATCAATATTATTTTCTTTCAAAGCTTCAAAAACTATATTTTCTATTTCACTATTTTTAGTATTCATATAATCTTGCATTTCAACAATACTTTGATTTATTTTTTGTCATATATCTTGGTATTTAGAATCTTTTATTTGAGATAAATCAGTATTTTTAAGCTCAAAATCATTTCATTCAAACTTTTCTATTCAATCAAATATTTTTTTATATTTTTCAAAGTCATCAAATGTAAATATAATTTTTCAAGTATTATCGTAAACAGGTATATAAAATCAATTTTGAACTATATTTATAAAGTATTCTTCTTTTTTATTGTATAAAATAGTATCCTCAAAAACTATACTATCTATATCTGTGGTAGCTATTCAAGTCCTTACTCAATAATGTTCTTCTGAACAAGTTTTAAAGATTTCATACTTTCAAAAATCATCATATTTTTCTCAATTTGTAGTATTTATACATTTATTTCAAAAACTATCCTTTTTTAAAATAAACTTAATACTTCAATATCAATTACTCATAGAATTATTTAATATTTCTTTTGTATTATTTCATTGTCATTGTTTCACCATAGCAATATCAGTATCGAGTGGAGTAGAGTCACTATCTGAGCTTGATCATAAAAATTCTTTTGCATTTGATCAATTTTGTAGTATATTTGAAAAATAACTTTCATTTATTCATTTTATAAAATCACCTTCTTCAAGAGTTAAATCTTGTCTTGAAAATTGTACTCATCTATCATTTGCTTGTTTTACTTTTAACTCTATTTTACTTAATAATTCATCAAATGAGTTAACTTTTAATGGTTTCAAAAAATCGGTATTGACCTAAAATCTGTGG
>DIUG01000009.1 GCA_002422305.1 Patescibacteria group bacterium UBA6164
CTGAAAACATTTTTATAGATAAAGAAGGTTATATTAGAAACATAGAAGGTCCAATCCTAAACCATAAGAATATGGATGTGAATGAATCTATTGAATATTTTGAGGAAATAATTAAAAAATTACTGTAGCCAACACCTCATAAAATTTATGCTTACATTTGAACTAGTACAAACCGACAAACATTCAATAAAAATATTGCTACGGCGGAAAAATCTCCGATTTTTACGTCGCACAAATCTTATAAAATCACGTTGCAATTAATGGCGGAAATTGTATCACCAAAAGATATTATCTAATAAAAATTTAAAATTATGAAATCACCGATTTTAGTATTATTAATCAGTTTAAGTAATTGGAACGATTTGTTGTCGTAATTATTGTAATTATTTAATTGTTTGTTTTTCAATTAATTAAAACAATCTATTTAAAAGTAAAACACGACATTATATCGTTTTTACTACTTATAACAGATTAACAGATTATTAGTTAAAAAGAGTAAATAATCATTAATATATGGAAATTACTGAGAGTAAAAGTAAAGTTAAAACAGAGGGGGATTATACATACATTAACCCCTATAAAAATTTCAAAAATGAAAATTCTAAGGATACTGATAAAGAAGATAAACGATTGATAGTACCTGAATCTTTTTTTGATAAACTTGAGATTGATTCAGTTTATATCCACAGTAGAAAAATTGAGGTTAAAAGTCATAAAGACAGACCTATTTATAAGGTAATTAATAAAAAGGATCCTAAAAAATATGTAATAAGAAAACTACGAGGGAAGAATATAATTGATGGAAATCAAATATGTTTTGATACAATCACGGCAAATGAATTAGGTTTAAAAGGAGATGCAGATATTGTCGAACTCAAAAAAATCAGTAATTATGAAAAATACACAACATATTTATGGAGGCATTCAAACGAAGATATTCGTATTGCTTACAAAATGTTTTTGTTAGGTATGTTAATTGGTATTGCGTCACTAATTGTTTCTATAATAGGTTTGAAAAATTAAATCAAGAAAATTTTATAAAAAAACGGAAATCAGAATTTTTTAAAACACAAAATTTTAGATAAACTAAAAAAATGGAAAAGTTGATTAAAAAAGTAAAAATATTATGCTGGAATTTTAGTTTATTTGGTGGTGAGGGTGCTGAATCAGGTGTTGAAGAGTTGTATTCTTCTTTAAAGGAAATGATAAGTGATAACAGAAAGAATAAAGAATTATATCAACATGAAATAGCAAGTCATTTGTCCATTATAATTTATGATTATCTTGAGGTAAAAGAATATGTTAATTGGCAATCATCAATAAAAAAGCACTATGCTAATTGCTTCAAAAAAAATATTTTACCTATTTTTATAGGTGGTAACCACCTATCTGTATTACCAATTTATAATTATTATACAGAAACCAATACCAAGACTTTAATTATCTCATTTGATGCACATGTGGATGCCTATGATTATGATAAAAACAAAACAAAAATGAATCATGGGAATTTTCTATTTCATTTTAAAAAAAATAACAATGTAGATTTAATTCATATAGGTAATAGAGAACTTAGTTTAAAACGGAGTGCAGTTGATGGAATTATTAATAATATATTTAGCATGCAATACATTATAGATCATGGTGTTGATAGGTTGATTGAAGAAATATGTGAAATATCGAAACAGTATGATGAGATCCATTTGGATATAGATGTTGACGTATTTGATCAATCTATAATTGGAGCGACGGGAGTTCCCATGCCTTTTGGTCTTTATCCCCAACAAATGATAAAAATACTTAGTGGAATTTGGAGTGAAAAAATTGTTGGGCTAAGTATAACGGAATTTAATAGCATTATTAATGATAATAATAAATCAAAACCTTTTTTGATGTGGTTTATTGAATATCTTATACTATTAATTTATAGGAATGATATAAACAAGAAGGATTCTGTATTTTTTTGAGAATTAATTTAAATATATAAATATGCCAGTAAGAAAAGCACATAGTAGAACTATCACAACCCGACGTGGATGTGTAACAACCCGCAAAAAAATAAGAGTAAGAGCGACAAGAGTTAGGCGTCGACGATAGATATTTTAATTTATTAAAAACACTTAATATAAAATACTATAACTGAGAAAATCATAAGTATTTACTTGTAAGTTACAAAATTATAGTGAAATCAGGAAGTGATTTATTTGAGGAAATAATTAAATTATCAGTGTAAATCGTCAGCAAAAAGTGGACTGATTTTAACGTTTGATAATGGGGTTGAGAAATTTTAGTTAGGATGTTTAATCATTAATTATATCCTATTTATCATCAACATTAAAAATTTCTTGCTTGAAATACCCCTATTAGGGTAATTAGAACAAGCATATTAGTGGTTGTATTTTTTAACGGACAAAACAAAGCCACAAGGCAGCAAGAGTCGTTCCTCCTAATGCTCCATCAATTTGTTTTTTAATATCGGAAATATTTCCAATTTTATGACTATGGGCATCATAAATATCGGAACCCTTTACAATAGCGATTTTATGGCTTTTGTCGTCATAAATATCATTTCCTCTAATTACAGCAGCCTTATGACTATGATTGTCATATAAATCATTTCCTCTAATTGTAGCAATCTTATGACTGTGATTATCATAGAGATCATTTCCTTTTAATTTGAAATTTGGCATTTTAGTTGTTTTTTAATTAATAATTATTTTAGTTGTTTTAATAATATGAATTTACAATTATTTGCTGTTTGGGCTCTACTTATGATTAACTTTGGAAATAATTTATTTTAATACAGTAAGTATTTCATTTCATTCTTCCTCCAGCCTGCCTGACTTTTGTATTTAACAAAATAAACATTCAAATCAGCTTGGCTTTCATACTCTACAAAAAATATTTTCTTATCTGCCTGTGAGCTGTACTTTACAAAATACCACAACCCCTCATTTCCTTTCGCCTGAGAATTGTATTCCACTTTAAAGACTTTTAAATCACACTGTGATTCATATTCTACAACAAATACTTTTACATCACTTTGATTTGAATATTCAACAGAATATATGTTTTGGCAATATGATTGAAATGAACTTAAAGTAATTAATATTGTGACGAAATATTTCATATAAGATTTAGAAGTATTTGTTGTTTATAAGTAGCAATTACTACTTCTATATTAGAAGTATCATCTTAGAATCAAATTATTTTTCTTGTAAAAAGATTATATATCTTATTGTAAATTGTTTTTTTTGGATTCCTTAAAATTCCCAACCCTTTTGGCATTTTTAATCCAACTCTATGTGCCAATATTCTTTTTGGTTTAAAAGGATCTGTAATTCTTCTTTTAAAATTGGGCGTTCTAAATATTTTCATTTGATTATTGTTTTGGGTTTTTAATTGAATATTTGAATGTTTTTAAGGTTAATTTTCTTACTACTTTTTTTTATTAAAATTAAAACTATATTTTATGGATATCAACTACTTATAGGTTACAAATCTTTTAGTATTTTTTTTAATTCCATTATTTCATTTTCAATTTTTGTCAATTGTTTTTTTTAGATGGTTTTTCTCGTTTTTTTGCTTCATTAAGAAAACGATCTTGTGTGTGTTTTTGTATTCCATCTAAAAATTCACTAAAATGAGTAACTATTGGATCCAAAGTTGATTTTAAAAAGAATAATAGACCTCCAAAAGGGACAAAAATGATTAGAAGTAATGCAATAACTTCAAATATAAATTTATCATTTAAACCAAATATTTTAAATATTAAATAATACCCAATATATATCTCGACTGCTAAAACTAATAAACCAGTAACTAAAAATAATAATGATTTATTCAATCTCGCCAAAGAAGAAGGAGATAAAAGTATTGATAAAAAATTACATATATAGAAATTAACTACAATGGCAATAAAAAATATCAACTCAGTATGAGGAAAATAAGAAAAAATTATATCTTCTAAGAATAACCCCCCTATAATAGAGAATATTGTAAGAAATACCCATATTAGAATAAAAATTATCACTTTTGGTTTTATAAAACTAACTCAAATATAATGTATTTTAAATTATTACCATTTAATATATATTATAAAAAAATTAAAGAGGGTGAGTTTATTCAAACTAATTTAATTTTTCTTTAAATAAACATCTAATTTAGTTGAATAATCTACCAACGCAAAAACGCGCATGGTTTCGCGCAAGGTTTTATGTTAAAAAGTGACAATTAGTGGATATCTTATATTAATCTATTTAAGATAACCCTCTGAGGTCAAGTATACTGGGATTTCTGAAATTCTATTGGAAAGACTCATAATCAGGGTGTCCTTGGTTCGAGCACTATTGGACTAATTAAATGGAAACTTAAAGGAAAATTACTATTAATCTTATTATATTTTTTATCGATAATATTAGCTGAACTTTCTATCATTAACATACCTTATTTCAAAAATGAAATTTTAATAAATTTTATTTTGTTATTCATTCCAATTATTGTGATTTCTGTTAGTTATTTCACATTTAGGAAAAAATTTGAGAGAAGTAAAAAAAATGATAATTGAATCTCACAGATTTTGAGCGAAATACTGGAATTGAAAGTTGAAACGGAAAAGTCTAATATGAAAAATTCTAACAAACCGAGAAAATTTCCGAGTTTTCTAATCATAGACAAATTAAAGTAAAACAGACAAATTTTTTCCAATCATAACGGAATTGAGCAACGAAACGGAAAAAATTAAAAAGAAAAATTGTAACAAAACTGAAAGAAAAAAAAGCCACTAAATTGCAACAA
>DIUG01000048.1:0-46546 GCA_002422305.1 Patescibacteria group bacterium UBA6164
TATCAACTGTATCAAAACAAAAAAAATTATTTTCTTTATCTATTTTTCAAATAAATTTCACCATTATTTTTTCTACTTTTTCTCATAAATTATTCCATTCTAATTTTCATAAATTAAAGCTATAATAATTTTTCAATTCTTTTGCTGATTTTTTATCTGTATCTCATAATTTACTAATCACTGTTGTTTTATATTCAAGCATATTTTCTAATATTGTTCTAATAAATTTTCTTTCTGATTTTTTCATTCAAAAACTTAATGACTTGACTATATTCAAAATAGTATGTTTAAGTATGTCTGTTTTCATAAAAAAAGTGTTAATATTAAATTAACACTAATTATACTGATTTATCAGCTTATTCAAGCCTTTATATTGATATTTTTTCAAAAAAAACTATGCCATTTTAGTATAATAGATAAAATGAAGAAAATTTGAGTTAAAAATTTAATAATTAAGAAATTATCTAATAGATGTTGAAAATCAAAATATTCATTTAACTCTATTAATAATAATAAATGTTTTTATCCATGGGAAAGAATAATTATTACTTTTGATTGAAGTGTATGAATATGTTGTCATGATTTAACTACAACATTAGAGTTGGGAAATTTAAATGATTCAACAATAAATGAAATTTGGAATTGAAAAATAATTAAAGATTTAAGAAAAAAACATATAGAATGAAATTTAAAGGGGACAGTTTGTTATAATTGTTCTTCTAAAATAACTCTAGATAAGCTTGATAAAATGAAAGAAAATGAATTTAAATTTATAAAAATATAATATGAATATTGAATTACTTAATGGAAAAATTAAATTTAACAATAAAACATTATCATTAGAGTTTTTTTTAGATAATAATCAATGTTTTTATAAAAAAGATAATAAAGAATTTAAAACTATAACTTTAGATAATTTAAATTCAGAAGTAAAAAAAGCTAGAATAGAAATTACTCTTAAGTGTAATATGGCATGTAATTATTGTATTGTTTATAAAAATTTTGTTGAGCAAGCAAATAATCATATGAGTTTAGAAAATGCTAAAAAGACTTTAGATAAAATTAACTCATATTGAACAATAAAATCATTAATGATTATTTGATGAGAACCATTAAGTAATCCTGAATCATTAAAATATTTGTGTACTAATTTTGATTGAAAAAAAGCTATATTCACTAATTGATATTTTATTACTCCTGAGTGGATTAATTTTTTTAATAAAACTAATTCAAGAATTATGATATCTTTAGATTGAAAAAGGAATCATAATATTAATAGATTAGATAAATCTGGAAATGAAACTTTTTCTATAATAGTAGATAAGATAAAATTAATAAAAAAATATTGATGAAATTTTACTTTAAATACATTAGTTACTAATAATACAGTTAATGAATTGTATGATATTTTTATTTATTTTGTGGAAGAATTAAAAATTGATTCTTTTTGATTAAGTTATCCTCATTATACAAAAGAAAATATAGAGTTTGCTAAAGATTTCGATTATAAAGAGTATACAAAAAATATGAAAAAAATTTTTGATTACTCTAAAAAAAATTGAATTTATGTAAATCAATTAAAGAATATATTAAAATATGTTCTTTATTGAAAGAAAAAAGAATATGCTTGTAAAATAGTTTGAGAACAAATTACTTTTTATCCTGATTGAAAACAAACTTTTTGTACTAAATTAGATAAATTAGAAAAAAAAGTTACACCATATGAAATAAAAAGAGATTTACCAATTATTAGTAATGAAAAATGTGATTCATGCATCTCAAAGATGATTTGTTGAGGTGGATGCCCTTGGGATAATGAATTTGATGAGTCAAAATATGATATAAGAATGTGTCATTTTAATATAGAATTAACTAATTATATTATTGAAGATATATATAATGAGGCATTAATATTATATAATAATTGATTAGATATTGATAAATGATTAGAATCTATTTATTCTAAAATGTTAAAAAAATAATATGGAAAATTTTGATCTTAAAATAAATAAACTTCTTTGATGAAAAGATTTATTTGATAAATCTGATTATTTTATTGTAACTAATATTTGATTGATTTATAATGAATTTGTTAATAAATATTGAAATTCAAAATTAGAAAAGAAAAATATTTGGAAATCATCTTTATTAAATATAAAAGAGAAAAATATAGTTATAACAAAAATACCACCTTGAAATAATTTATTAGATTATTTAAAATTAGTTAAGTTTTATAATAAAAAAATTATATTATGCTGATTTTGTTGAACATTATTAAATGATTATAAAATTTGATCTATTATTGGTAATTACCGTTATTAATAATAATTGAGATATTCAACTTTGTCCTTTTATGAGAATTAAATTATGAAACATAAAAAATAATACATTAGATGAAATATATAATACTGATAAATATAAAAAATTGATAGTAAAGATTTATGAAAATAATTTATTGCCAGTTTGTGAAAGGTGTTGTTGAATTGAGGTAAAAAAATAATTTTTAATATTATTATTATATGAATTATATAGTTAAAAATAGAAAAGCTTATGATAAATGGGCTCAAACTTATGATGATTGAAATAATCCTCATATTTTGATGGAACATAATAGTGTTTTAGAATTAGTTAATCCTAATAAGTGAGAAAAAATTTTAGATGCTTGATGTTGAACATGAAAATATAGTATTGAATTTTTTAATATAGGTGCTGATGTTGTATGATGCGATTTTTCTGAAGAAATGATAATGAAAGCGAAATTAAAAAAAGATAAAATAAATTATGATATAGTTGATTTATCAAAAAAATTACCTTACAAAAATTGAGAGTTTGATAAAATAAATTGTTCTCAAGTATTAAAACATATTGATAATATTAATATTCCAATTTCTGAATTTTTTAGAGTTTTGAAAAAATGATGAACATTTACTTTTTCAGTTACTCATCCAGATAGGCCAAGAGAAATGTATAAGTTTAGAAAACAAATGAATTTTAATTTGGTAATAGAGTCAGATATATTTCATCATAGATTTTTTGATTATATTGAAGCTATAAATTCTATTTGATTTAAAATTAATAAAATTAAACAGATTTGTTTAAATGAAGATGCTAAAAAATTAATAGAAGAAGATGATTATAATAAAATGGTATGAAGACCAGAAATTATTATTTTTAATTTAATAAAATAATGGAGAATCTTGAGTTGGGAAATAATTTGAATTCTGAAGTTATTAATATATTTAATAAATATATCATTTTTTTTGAATAAAAAATTTAATAATATTGACTGAATATTTACTTATGGTTCATTTGCTAGATGAGATTTTAATAAATGAAGTGATATAGATTTGTTTCTTATTTTAGATATAGAAACATATTACCATGATTTTTTAGTTGATAATATTGACTGAATACAGATTACTACAGAAATATTAGATAAATCTAATTTTTATAAAAATATTTTTGATAACAGATTAGCTCAAGCAAAAGTTATATTAGATAATAACTATAAATTAATAGATAAACAAAAAGATTTAAAGAAAAATTTTTTTAATAAAGATAATATTGATTATAGAATTTCAACAAGAAAATTATTATTAAATGATATTTTATCAAATTATGATAATTTATGAGATATAGAAAAAGTTCTTTGTATATTTACCTTCATAAAGTTATATTCTTTGATTATAATGGATTTAAAATCTAAGATACCATCTAAAAAATTAGAGAACAAAGAAGTATTGGATTTTTTAGATAATGAAGATAAAATTAAATGGTTAGATTTAATAAAATTATGATTTGATAATGAAAATATAGAATATAAATATGAAAAGATTTCTAAAATAATTTATAAGATTTCTATAAAAGTAAAAAAATCGTTAGATATTGATAGTAATACTCCGTTTATATCTAGAGTAGAGGATAGATACTATAATGATTTTTTAGATTCTACAATCAATAATAATACTTTTATCCCATTAATTACTTGGATAGAAATAATTATTTCGAAATATTGTATATTTCATACAGATAATAATTCATTAAAATTTTCTGATTTTACTTTAGATGTTGAAGCAATTAAAATTTTAAAAGATAATGTAGTAATAAAAAATGAATTATCAAAAATAGAAAAATTATTGATAAATATAGATAAAGATTTATTAAATAAACTTTATTTTAATATGTCTGATTTAATAAATAAAATTTAGAAATATGGAAGTTATAGATATAAGCAGTAATATATCATGAGAAAATTTATTTAAATGACAATCTTTTCCAGATATAAAATATGAAAAATCATTAGAAAACTGAAATTGTTGTAATATTAGTAAATTAAATAATTTAAATTCACATTTATGAGCTCATATAGATTTCCCATTTCATATTTTAAAAAATTGAAAAAAAAGTGGAGAATATGAATTTTCTAAATTTTATTGAGAGTGTTATGTTATTGAAATTATTGAGTGAATTAATATAAAAGATAAAATCATAAATTTAGATTTAACTGATAAAATTTTATTAATTAAAACAGTTAATTTAAATAATAAAAATGATGATTATTTTTTTCTCAAAGAAGAAGATACAGATTTTATTATTAGTAAATGAATCAAAAATATTTGAGTAGATACTTTTAGTATAGATTGATTTTGAAATATGGATTTTACCAACCATAATAATTTTTTTTTGAATGATATATTAATTTATGAATGATTAGAATTAAGTAAAGTTGAAGAGTGAAAATATTATTTTTTTTGATTACCATTAAAAATAAATTGATTAGAAGCTAGTTTAGTAAGAGCATTTTTATTAAAATTATAAAAAAATAATAAAACTCTAGATTTTTAAATCTAGAGTTTTTCTTTTAATTGAGCCTAAAACTAAGGGGGTAAAAAGTTTAGACGTTAAAATAGGCACCTCCAAATTGAAAATTAAAAATCTCCTTATAAATTAATTTTATAAAATTACTAGGGAGATTTTTATTTGCTTATTTTTTCTTCAGCAAATTTTTTTAATGGAGTATTAAAATAATACTCTGTTAATTTTGTATATTCTTCAATTCATTTATTTTCAAGTATCTCAATAATTCTTTGTAATGCTAATAATTTATTTATCTTTACTTCCTTATATATTTCAAGCTTTCTAATTAACTTTTCTTTAAAATCATCTTTTAAAATATAATTTTTAAATCATTGTAAATCATTAATTATTTTTTCATCAAAAAATAAACTAAATCTTGTTAGAAATACAAGTAATCAATTTTTTACCTTAATTACTCACAATGAATTTAGAAAAAATAATCTTTCTTTTAATTCACTTATTGTATAGTTTCATCTATATATTTTTTGTAGATGAATTAATAAATAATTAAGATTGATAGTTTTTTTATCATCTATTTTTAAATAATCATTATAAATATAATTCAATATTATTTTTGATTCTTTTGAACTTACTTCAAAATGTTTAATTAAATTATCTTTGTTTTTAATTTTTATTACTCATTTTTTTTCAATTATTATATTTTTAAATAAATAATAATTTTTTATTTTTTCATAAAAATCAGCATTATTATTTTCTTCAAATTTTTCTATATTTTTAACTCTTTTTAAAAAAATGTTAAAAATATTATCTCTAAAATTTTCATCTTTTAGTATATTTCAAGCTTCAATAACTACATCAATTTCTTCATTTTCATTTGATTTTCACAATATTTTTAATGATTTTATAGTATTAGTAACTTTGTTTATTTTAACTCTTCTATATTCAAAATCATCTCATAAATCATCTATAAAATTTTCTTCTAAATTATTTAAATCTATAGCTTTTTTTTCTAGAATTATTTTTTTAGCTATTACTTTTGCTAATATTTTTTCTTCTTGATTCAAAAAATTATCTTTTTCAATAATATCATAACAATCATTTAAAATCTTATTTTCAACCTTATTAAATAATATATAAGTATTATCATACTTTCTTTTAAGTATATTAATTCAATTAAAATTTTCATTTTCTAAGAAACTTAACAAAATTTTAATTTCCGTAATCCAATTTTTATTATTAGTTTTTATTCAACTTTTAATAGCTATTTCTCTAGGTGAAAGTATTACTTTATTTTTAATATTTACATGCTTTAAAAAATTTTGAATATTATAATACTTTAATCAACTATAACTTAAATTTTTAATTCTATTTTCAATATCTTTTTTATCATATAAAATTATATTTTGAGAGTATTTTCAATCTCTTCAAGCTCTTCATATTTCTTGAGTATAATCTTCAATATTTCAAGGTAAATCATAGTGAATTACATATCGTACATTTTCTTTATCTATTCACATTCAAAATGCTTTTGTAGCAACTATTGCATTAAGTTTTCAATTTATAAAATTTTCTTGAATTTCTTTTTTATCATTTAATTTCATTTTAGCATAAAATGATTTTATATTTATTCATTCATCTTTTAAATGTTTTTCGATTTCAATAGCTGATTTTACTCTTCATGTAAAAATAATAATAGGATTTTTATCTATATTTATTTCTTTAATTTTATTTACAAGAATTTCTAATTTATCTTCTTTTTTAGCTATATTTATAACACTTCATTTTATGTTTTCTTTAAATATTTCTTTTGCTTTTATTAATTTTATATCTTTATCATTAAAATAATCTAGTATTCATTTTTCTACATCTACAGTTGCAGTAGCTGTAAGTAAAGTTAGATTTATTTTTTTATTTAAATTTTTCTTTTCTATGTCTCGGGTGAAGTATTTTATAAAAAAATAATCAGGTCTAAATTCTTGTCACCATAAAATAAGAGTGTGCGCTTCATCTATAACAACTCTTGAAATATATCTATTTTGTAATAATTCTAATATTTTTTCACTTCTTAATGCTTCCGGAGTTATAAATAATATTTTAGTTTCTCAAGATTTAATTTTATTATAAATTATATCTTTTTCTATTCAGTTTTGATCTCATGATAAATAATTTACTTCATTAAATTGCTTCTCTCTTAATCAATCTATTTGATCTTTAATTAATGCTTTTAAAGGAGTAATAATTAAAGTTAAGTGTCATAATTTTTTACCAATAATCCATGCTGGCAATTGATATATTAATGATTTTCAACCTCATGTTGAAAGAATTGTTAAAAAATCATTATTTTCTAATCAATTTTTAACTCATTGTATTTGAGTTTCTCATCTAAAATTATTAAATCAAGAAAAATTATTTAAATGATTTTTTATTTCTTTATTGAAATTTTTTGAAATATTGAAATAAAAAGGATTAAGTATATTTCTTAGATTATTTCTTAATTCTAAATTTTCATTAAATACAAAATCAGAAAGTGTAATAGTTTTTTTATGTATAAAAAGTATTAAATATGAAATAGATAATTTCATATTATTATTTCATTTTAATATATATTCACTTATTTCTTTAAAACTTTCATTATTAAATAAACCTTTACTTGATAATAAATATTTTATTTCATTTAATAATTCTGTATTAGATAGATTTTTAATTTTATTTCAATTTATATTATTATAAAAGTTAAAAAACTCATTATAATATTTATTTTCATTAAGTAATGAAAATAATATATTTTTTAGATTATCACTAAAATTATGAAATATTTTTATATTTTTTTCTAACACTTCAAAAGTAGTTTTAGAATCTTCTAATGTATCATTATTAATTGATTTCTTTAGATTGTGATGAGTTTTATTAAATGAAATTAAGCTATCTATAAGTAGAGTATCAATATTATTTTTTTTATGATTACTTAATGTAGGTAATTTTCATCAGTCATATCAAAAAAAATTATGACAAATCTTATAGTCTGAATTATTTAATATTTTACTAAGTTCTATTTTACTCACTTTTTTTTCTATTTTTTCTTTATATTTTATATTTTCTCAATCAAAAAATACATCATTATATATATTAATTCAATGATTGTTTGTATTTTCGTTTCAATATAAGTCAAAAGTAGAGATTTTCATAAATATTATATATTTTATATATAATATTATTTTATCACATAATTATCTGTATTGTCAAAAAAATAATTATTTAAATTAATAAAATTTTATGCTTTTATTATCTAATAAATTTAAAACTACTTACTATTTTATTTAAAATAATAGCATTTTTTATTTTTTATTATATTATTTAATAGTTATATTAATATAGTGTAGAAATTATAATTAAAATGTCATAAAAAGAAAAATAGAATTTCCTTTAAAATAAAGTTTCATTTTTAAAATAAAAAATATAATAAATAAGATAAAATTAATTTGATTTATAAAAATAAAGTTATATGACTAGAATAAATCTTGTAAATGTGAAAGAATTATATGATCAACATCTTTTATCAGAACATAGGGAAATAAAAAGAATTCCTAATGTAATAAAGTCATGAAAATATAAATATGAAGATATTCCTAATAAATATGTATTATGAAAATGACATGTTAAATTTTTTTACAATAAGTTAAAATTTTTACATAAAAGATATAATTTATTGTATAATGAATGTTTAAATAGAAAATTTAAAGTAGAAAATTATGAAGAATCTTTTTTAAATTTACCAGATGAATTATATAATGATTATTATCCTTTAGAAGAAGATATTGAAATAAATATTAAAAGATTAAAAGAAAAGTATAAAACTAATTTTTATAGATATTATTGAGAAATTAAATAAATGTATTTTTTATAATAAACTTGTTTTTTACAAAAAATCAATATACTTTATTTGGTAAAAAATATTATATAAAAATAATCAAAAAAAATGTTAGCAAAAGTAACAATTATAGGTAGGCCAAATGTTTGAAAGTCAAGTTTTTTTAATATGTACACTGGTCATAAAATAGCTATAGTGGCAGATGAAGAGGGGACTACAAGAGATATTTCGGAGTATGAATATAAAGATGAAGAAAATGATTTAATATATATAGTTTCAGATTCTTGAGGATTAGACTTTTCTAGTAAAACAGATGAAATAAGTATAGATATAGCAGAAAGGACAGAAAGAGCAATTAAAGAAAGTGATCTTTTAATATGGTTAATTGAATATGATAGAGTTACAGAATTAGATGAACAAGTACTTAAAGTTCTTAGAGAAAATAAAATAAAGAATATAATAATTGTTGCAAATAAAGCTGATAATGAAGCTAAAAAAAATGAAGCATATTCATTAGCATGATTTTGAGATTCATTAGCTTTTTTTCCTATTTCTGTTTCTCATAATGATTGAATAACAGAATTAAAAGAATTTGTAGCAAAATTTTTAACATCTAAAGGTTTAAATTATTTACAAGAAGAAGTTGATGATACTTATGTAAAACTTGCTATGGTAGGTAGGCCAAATGTAGGAAAATCTAGTCTTATAAATGCTATTACTTGAGAAAATAGAGTTATGGTTAAAGATTTTAGCTGAACTACTAGAGATAGTATAGATACAAAATTTAAGTATAATGATACAAATTTTGTTTTGATTGATACTGCTTGAGTAAGAAGGCTCTCAAAAGTATGAGTTAGAAATATTGAAGATTGGTCAGTAATGAGAACTCAAAGAGCTATTACAAGAGCTGATGTTATTGCAGTTGTAATTGATTGATTTGATTGAATAGTTCATCAAGATTTATCTATTGTTAGTAAGGTATTAGAAGAAAATAAATGACTTATTATAGTTGTAAATAAATGGGATAAAGTATTAGCTAAGCCTTGAGTAGATAAAGAAAAAATGATGAATAGATATATAGATTATCTTAAATCAAAAATAGAATTTTTGCCTTGGGTTTCAGTCATATTTACTTCAGCTACTGATAGAAAAAGAGTTGATGAAATACTTGAAGCAGCATCTAAAATAAAAATAGAAAGATATAAAAGAGTAAAAACAGGAATATTTAATAATTTTATGGAGCAAGTTATTTATAAACATCCACCTACTGGTAATAAAAAATCTCATAGTCCAAAAATATATTATTGAGCTCAAGTAGATGTTAATCCTCCTAAATTTTCATTAACTGTAAATAATCCAGCTCATTTTCATTTTTCATATAAAAGATATTTAGAAAATAGGATAAGAGATAATTTTTGATTTTTTGGAACACCTATAATTATAGAGTATAAATGAAGAGGTAAATATAAAGATGTAAGTAAATAAAAAATATATATTTTTTTCTTTACAAAATTTAAAAAAAATATAATATATTAGCACTTAGAAAAACTAAGTGCTATTTTTGAAATTTTTTAAGTGAAATATAGGAAGAATTTATTTTTTAATAATAATAATTATGTCAAAACACAATTTTGAAGCAGAAACAGGTAGGATATTAGAGTTGTTAACTCATAGTATATATTCTAACAAAGAAATATTTTTGAGAGAAATAATTTCAAATTCAGCTGATGCAATAGATAAGGCTAGGCTTAAATCTCTTACTGATACTACTTTTTTAGGAGATGATGTAAATTTTAAAATTATAATTACAACAGATAAACAGAATAATACTATTATTATAGAGGATAATGGTATAGGTATGACAGGAGAAGAATTAATATCTCATTTAGGTACTATTGCAAAATCTGGTACAAAAGAATTTATAGAAAAATTACAAAAGGCAAAAGAAAATTCAGAACATAATTTAATAGGTCAATTTTGAGTATGATTTTATTCTAGTTTTATGGTTGCAGATAAAGTAGAAGTAGATAGTAAGTCATGACTTGATAAAAAAGCTCATAGATGGATTAGTGATTGAAAAACATGATATGATATTGAAGAAATAGAAAAAACTACAAGATGAACTAAAATTACTTTATACATAGATGAAGCAAATAAAACATTATTAGAAGAATGGAAAATAAAAGAATTAATTAAAAAATATTCAAATTATATAGGAGTTCCTATTATGATGAAAGAATATGATAGTAGAACAGATGAAGAAAAGCAAAAAGAACCAAAAGAAATGCAATTTGAACAAGTAAATGAAACAAAACCTATTTGGAAAAAAGATAAAAAGGATATAAAAGAAGAGGATTATAAAACTTTTTATCAATCGGTTAGTAATGATTGGAATGAACCACTTTTTACTATACATAATAATGTAGAGTGAATGGTTAGTTACAAATCTATACTATTTTCTCCAAAAGAAGTAAATATGTATAAAAATTTATCTGATCCAAATTTAGATTATGGTCCTAAATTATATGTTCAAAATGTACTTATTTTAGAACATGCAAAAGAATTATTACCTGTATGGCTTAGGTTTGTTTCATGAGTTATAGAAACAAATGATCTTCCTTTAAATATATCTAGAGAAATGTTACAAGATAATTCAGTATTAGATAAAATAAAAAAATGACTTACAAAAAAAGTTATAACTGAATTATGAAATACCTTAAAAAATAAAAGAGAGGATTATATTAAATTTTGGTCAAATTATGGTAAAATAGTAAAAGAATGAATTCATTATGAATATGATTTGAAATCAGAAATAGCTGGAATATCATTATTTAAATGAATAAATAGTTCTAGTTTAATAAGTTTGGATGAGTATTTAGAAAATGTCCCACTTAAAACAATTTTAACACCTTCCTTAAATCAAGAAGGTGAAGAGAAGGAAGAAAATAAAGAAACAAAAACTATTTATTATATAATAGCTAAATCGGAAGCTGAAGCATTAGCTAGCCCTTATATTTCACAATTTATAGAAAAAAATATAGATGTACTTGTTTTAACTGATCCTATTGATTCTTTTTTACTACAATGATTTACAGAATATAAAGAGGCTAAATTAGTTTCAATTACTACAAATGATATAGAATTAGAAGAAAAAACTGAAGATCAAAAGAAAGAAAAAGAAGAAAAACAAAAAAATATGAAATGACTTTTTGAATTAGTAAAAAATACTATTTGAACTGAAAAAATAGAAGATGTGGTATTAAATGATAATCTTTGAAAAGCACTTTGAGCTTTAAAAACTCCAAAAAATTGAATAGATCCACAATTAGAAAAAATGATGAAAGCTATGGGGCAAGAAGTTCCAGTTCAAAAAAGAATACTTGAATTAAACTCAAAAAATTCATTAGTAGAATCTATGAAAACAGAATTTGATAATAATATAAAATCTGAAAAGTTAGCTGATATTATAAATTATGCTTATATGCAAGCTATTTTATTAGAATGATGAGAACTTGAAAAACCAGCAGAATTTGTAGAATTAACAAATAAATTTGCTAAAGGTTATATTAGATAAAAACTAAAAAAAGACCATATGGTCTTTTTTTCTACACTTTTTTTAGTTTTCTTTGGTATTTTTAAAATATTATATATAATTAATATATTATTTTATAATAAAAATATTATGGAAAATTTTAAATTAGATAGAAAGCAATTATTGAAAATAATGTATATATTATTTTCAATAATTTTACTTATTTGATTTTCATTTTGAATTAAGGCTTTTTTTCAATATAGAGCTGAAAAAGATGTAGAAAAAATAAATGTTATTTTGAATGATTGAACTATAAATTGGGATAATTGTAACATAATTTTAAATTTTGATAAAAATTGAGTTTTAAATAACGAATTTTTTAATGAATCAAAATTTGATGCTATGAGACAAAGTTGTGATGATATTTTCAATATAAAAAATATAGAAACGACAGAAGAAAATTGTAAAAACTTAATAAAAGAAAATAAAAAGTTTTTTTCAATTGATTATTTGATATTGGATGATTTTGAAAATAAAAGAGAATTTTGTATTTCAAAATACTTAAAAGTACAATTTTCTACTTGAACATTGTTTGAAGTAGAAAATGATTTTAAATCTGAAATAAAAATAGATTTCTCACTTGATTTTTATAGTGATCATTGAGAAGAGAATAGTGAAGAATTTTTAAATAACAGAATAGATGCAAAAAATAGATTAAAAAATTTATTATTAATAGAACCAGAAATTGATTTCACTATAGATGATATTTATTTATCACCAACAAAATGAATATTGAAATTACCATTAATTCCATTAACAAAATATACTATTTCACTAAAAGATTTTGATACAAGTCTTTGAGAAAAAACTAAAAATGAAAAATTTATTTTTACAACACCAGAAAATAAATATTTTTGAATGAGAATACTTGATAAGGTAACATTATACCAAAATAATAAACTTCCTCAATTTCAAATACTTGAATATAATTCATCAAAAACTAAAACAAAATTAAAAGTTTGTAGAATACCTGAAGAAACTTATGCAAAAATAGAAGTTTATAGAAAAAAAACAGAAACTATGGATGTTAAAGATTTTTTCCTAAATGAAATAGATAAACTTAAAAATTTTGAATGTAGTGATAAAGAAATTATTATAAAAGATAATCTTTCTTTATCAAATAATTGAAATATTATTTTTAATAAAAAAGATTTTACAATTAAAGATATAATTTGAGAAAATATAAAAACATGATTATATTTTGTAGAATTTTCAGATAAAGATGATAGAGAATATAATTGAAAATTTAATTATCCTATATTTTTCTGAATAATAGATTCTCATATAACTATGAAAGTCAGTAAAAATTGAGAAGCTTTTATATTTGTAAATGATTTTGAATGAAATCCTTTATCTAAACAAAAAATAAGTCTTTATTTAAATGATTTTAAAGAATTAGAAAAAAACTGGAATAGAGATAAATGAGATTATGATACTAATTATTTATCAGTATTAGATAAAAATATATATTGAGATGAGATAGTATTATGAAATACTTGAATTGATTGAATACTTAAAGTTGACTTAAAACAAAAGGTTTGAGATGCTTTTTTTAGAACTTTTAATGAAGAGTGGGAATATGATTGGGAATGACTTTATAAAACTTTTTTTGTAGTTTCTAGTTCTACTACAAATTTATCTTATCTAAATTCTACTTGGAATTCTTGAATAGCTCCTTGGAATTTTTGATATTCAGTAGATAATTATTATTGGTATTGAGAAAATCAAGAAAATAAAGATGAAATTATTTTAGATAAGTATAGCGATGCTGAACCAGAATATTATTCACATATTTATACGGATAGATTATTATATTTACCGTGAGAAACTGTTAATATAAAATCAGTTATAAGAGATTCAAAAGAATTAAATATACCAAATAAGAAAGATGTAGTATTAAAAATTATTGATTCAAATTGAAAAGAAATAATTAATAAAGAATTAGAAATAAGTGATTATTGAAGTGTTTTTGATAATATAAAAATTTCTGAAGTAGCACCTTTATGAGCTTATAATATTAGTTTATATATAGATTGAAAAATTATTTGATGGTGAGGTTTTTCTGTCGAGGTATTTAAAAATCCTAAATTTAAAAATGAAGTAATTTTAGATACTATTTGATTAAATGAATGATTAGTAAAAATAGAAAAAGAAGAAACAAAAAAACATTATTATTGGGATGAAACTATTTATTCGGGTGTTTTTAAAATAAAATGAAAAGTTTTTTCAAAATACTATAATTGATCAAATGTAGCAAATGCAAATTTTACATATAAAATTTATAAACAAGATTATTATGATAATTCATATTGGAATGATTGTTATTATTGATGTTTTTGGGAACCACCAAGTGAATTTTATAGTGAATGAAAATGAATTTTAGATTGAAATTGAGTTTGAAATTTTGAAGTTGATGTGGATTTTAGTTCAAATTATAATGATTATAAATACATAGTAGAAATAACTGTAACTGATAATGCTTGAGATACTATTTCATGATCAAATTCTATAATTGCAAAATTACCAAAAGAATATAAAAAATATAATAGAGATTTAGGTTTAGAATTTTCATCAGAAAATAAATTTATAAAATCTGGTAATTTACTAGAAATAAAGTGATGATTAGAACCATGAAAATGGTCTAGTGATTATAATAATAAATATTTATTTGTTATAAAGAAAAAAGAATATAAAACAATTGAAGTAGATGATATTAGATGAATTAAGAGACCTATTACAAGAGTGTCTGAAAAGGTAGAAAAAGTAATGTTAATAAATGATAAAAATTTTTCTCCTACTCTTGATTGAAAACTTAGATTGAATTATAAATTAGATGATGTGTGAGAGTATGTTTTTGAATATTGACAAATAAATACTGATAAAAAAGTAGATATAGAAAATGTAGTAGAACAATTTAATGATAAAAAAATATTAGAAGATATAGTTAGTGTAACAAGTGATGTAGAAGTATGTGAAAAGGTATTAAATCTACCTAAGGTAAATAATGTAATAAAATCAACTAAAAATGCTGATTGTAAAGTAGTTACAAAAGTTATAAAAGAAAATATAAAATTAGGAGACTTATTTGCTAATAAAAAATATTTTTCTGTTTTAACATATTGAGATGTAGATTGAGCAAATCCTTTACAAGATGATAATAAAATAAGAGTTATTCCAGAAAAAATTAGTTATAATTTGTGAGAAAAAGCTAAAGTACTTATTAGACTACCATTTAATAAATGAAAAATACTTTGGACTATAGAAAAAAAATGAGTAATAAAAAGTGAATATATAGATGTGAAATCAAATGTATTTTTTAAAGAAATAGATATAGATGATACATTTGTTCCAAATGCTTATATTTGAGTGGTAGCAATAGAAAATTGATTATGAATAAAAGTTCCAGAATATAAAGTATGATATTCTGAAATAGTAGTAGATAAAACTGATAAAAAAACAACTATTAATATTAAAGCTGATAAAAAAATATATAAACCAAGAGATAAGGTTACATTAGATATATCGGTGAAAGATAAAAATCTTAATGCAAAAGAATCTGAATTAACAGTAATGGTAGTTGATGATTCTCTTATAAGTTTACTTTGAAATGTAGATTTAAATACTTTGGAAAAATTTTATAAAAAATTACCATTTCAAATACAAACAAGTATTACAAATATAGCAATGCTTAGAAATTATTATTTTTCTAGACCTTGAGTAGTTTGATGAAGTTGATTTGGAAATTTTAAATGATGAGATAGTGCTGTAAGTACTAGAAATATTTTTAAAAATACAGCTTATTTTAATCCTTCAGTAATTACTGATAAAAATTGAAATGCTAAAGTAAGTTTTGATTTACCAGATAATCTTACAAATTTTAGAGTAATGGTTGTTTCAAATTCTAAAGATAATCTTTTTGGTTATTCTGAAAATTTTATAGAAGTAAGAAAAAATATAATTATAGAAGATAAAACCCCACTTATTTTAAGAGATTGAGATATTTCAAGTATAGGAGCTACTATTTTTAATAATACTAATAAAGAAATATGATTTAAACTTGAATTAATTTCTTCTGTAGAAGTAAAAGAACCTATAAAAAATATAGTTATTCCTGCTTGATGAAGTATTAATAATATATGGGAAATTACTGTAAAATGAAATGAAAAAGAAATAACATATAAAATATCAGCTCTTTGAGATAGTATAGAAAATAGTGATAAAATAGAAAATACTATTAAAATAAAAGATTCACCAGATTTAATAACTCATGTAATAAAATCAGAAACTGTTGATTTATGAAAAATGATAAATTTTTCATTAAATATACCAGAAAATACTAATTTGGATAAAACTAAAGTAGTTGTAAGTGTTTCAAATAATAAATTAAACTGAATAGAAAAAATAGTAACAAGTTTAGCACAATATCCATATTGATGTATAGAACAAACAGTATCTACTACTCTACCAAATGCTATTTTAAAAAAGTTTGATAATTTATTATCTTGAATTATTGAAGATAGAAAAGTTATTGACACTAATATAGAATATTGACTTGAAAGAATAAAATCAATGCAAACAATAGATTGATGATTTGCATATTGGGAATGATCAAGTGAATCAAATTTACATGTAACTCCATATGTGCTTAGAAGTTTGGTTGATATGAGAGATGCTTGAATTAAATTACCAGAATGAGTATTAGAAAAAGCAGTAGTTTTTTTAGAAAATAATTTTAAAAATAATAATATATCTGATTTAGAAAAAACAGAAATTTTATGGGCTTTATCTAAGTATAAAAATAATTATTATATTTGAGCTAATTTAAATAAATTAGAAATACAAAATTTAACTGATATTTTTGACAATAAAATTTTAGATAGACATTCATTAATTGCCTTAACTTATTCTTTGATTTTAACAGATAAAATTAAATACAAATCTTATATAGATGAAAATATAGTTAATATTATTAAAAAATTAGATGAAAAAGATTATAATTGGTATTGGGATGATATATCTGATAAATCTATTTTTGCATCTATGTTAATTGATTATAATTATTCTAGAAATTATATAGATGAATTAGTTTGAGACTTATATGATAATGATTGGTCTAGTTATTATTATTCTACTCAATCAAAAAATAATGCTTTTATGTTATTTGTTAAATATATAGAAAAATATTCAAAGGAAAATAATTCAAAATTTAATTATTCTATATGAAAATATAATTCAGTAAAAGAATTAGAAATTTGAAAAAATAAATCAAATATTTTAAAACAAACATTTAATTTATCTGATATAATTCAAAATAAAAATGAAATATCATTTAAACTAAATAATATTTTATGAGATAGAATATATGTAGATGTTACAATGGAAGTATTTCCTGAAGATAAAACAAAAATAAAACCATATAGTAATTTAATAAATATTAAAAGAGAAGTTTATGAAGTTATAGATGAAAATGATATAACACAAAAATGTGATTGGAAAAATGATAAATATATATGTATAGAACCAAAATGATTTAAATTAGTAGATTGAAATGTTTATAAAAGAGGTGTTTTATATAAAGCTAAAATCATAGTTGATTTTAAAGATACAAAAAATAGGACAAATTTAATAATTGAGGATTATTTAGCTTGATCTTTTAGGATTATTAATTCAAAATTTAATACAGAACAATTATCTATAAAACAAAATCAAAATAATTGGAATTGGGATCATGTAGAATTTAGACCTGATGTTGTTATGGCTAATGCTTCATATGTTTGGTCTTGAACTTCTAATTTTGAATATTATTTTAGACCAGAATTTTGAGGAAAATTTACACAAGCACCAGTAGTTGCATATTTTATGTATAATCCAAAAGTAAGAGCAAGTACTGAATTTAAAACTATAAGAGTTTTAAAATAAAAAGTAATAAATTTAATATTAATATAAAAATTATGTCATATAATACTACTGAAGCATATATAGAGGATACAAAAATTATATTTTCTGATAATTCATTCATACCTAAAACTAGAACTAAAGTTTTGGTTACTTTTATTGAAGATGATTTAGATTGAAATTTATATGAATTAGATAGATCAAAAGTTACTGAAGAACTTTTAAAATGATCAAAAAGAATTTTAAATAAAGATAAATCATTATTTACTAATATATAGATATGAATTTAAATAGTATATTAGAAGAAGTTTGAATTTATGAATATTTACTTAAAAGAAATTTATTATCACAATATAAAAAAGCTAAAATAAATATTTTGTCTAAAAATAATTTAAAAACTTATTTCAAAGAGAGAAACCCTAAATGATCAAATATATGGTATTTTAGAATAAATAAAAAATATAGAGCTTATTGAAGTTTTGATAATAATAATGATTTATTAATTTATAAAATATCAAATCATCAAGAGTAATTATGAAAAAAAATATTATTTACATAACAAGTTTTTTAGCAATAAGTTTTATATCTTATTGCTTTTTTCCATTTATAAATTATAACACTGATAAAGATCCATGAAGGATATATGTGAAAGATAGAAACGGTATAGTTATTACAGATAAAGCTAATAAATATTGATATAAAAAAGATATAAATATAGATTTTAAAAGTCAATTTGTAATTGATTTATTAAAAATAGAAGATAAAAATTACTATTCTCATTTTTGAGTAGATTTATATTCTAAGTTATGAGCTATTAGATCAAACATAATAAATTGAAAAATAATTTCATGATGAAGTACTATAACAGAACAATATATTAAAAATAAGTATTTTAAAAATAATAAAAGATCATATTTACAAAAATCAAGAGAGGCATTTTTAGCAATTATTTTTTCTATTTTTAAAATGGAGTCTTTGGAATATAATGGTGTTAAATTAAAAAATAAAGAAATTATATTAGCTAATTATTTAAATAATGTATATGTTTGAAATAATATATACTGAATATGAGCTGCAATAGAAATATATTTTTGAAAAAAAGATTTAAATAATTTAAGTCCAGAAGAAATAAGCTTAATTATTTCTTTAATAAATAATCCTTGAATAAAATCACTTGATGAAATAGCTTTTAATCAATATTTTAATAAAATACAAAAAAAACTTTGATATACTTTTGATAAAACTATATATAAATTAAATAAAAAAGAGAATATAGATCTTTTTCCATTTGTAACTAATAATATAAATAAGTTAAATATAAAAAATCAAGATAATTCTAATATGGTTACTATAGATTCAAAACTTCAACAGTATGCAAAAAATATTTTAAATAAAACATTAGATGAATTAAAAACAAAAAATGTTACAAATTGAGCTATTTTTGCAATTGATCCAAAGACAAGAGAAGTTTTGATTTATCAATGAAGTAGAGATTTTAATAGTAATAGTATAGATTGACAAGTAGATGTTATACAATCACTTAGGCAACCAGGTAGTACAATGAAACCATTTTTATATTTAATGGCTTTGATACAATGAGCAAATCCAGATGATTTATTATTAGATTTAAGTAATCAATATAATAGTTTTTTAGATTGAAAAACTTATATAACAAATAATTATTTTTTTAAAGAATATTGATTAATTAGATTTAAAAAAGCATTATGAAATAGTTTAAATAATGCTAGTGTTAGATTAGCATATGAGCTTTGATTAAATAATGTATATAGTTTTTATAAAAAATATTGATTTA
The DNA here is from genome assembly GCA_002422305.1 of Patescibacteria group bacterium UBA6164. Classification (GTDB taxonomy): domain Bacteria; phylum Patescibacteriota; class Gracilibacteria; order BD1-5; family UBA6164; genus UBA6164. The sequence goes on from DIUG01000048.1 coordinate 19,987, forward strand.
AATTAGATAAAAGTTCTGATTATTATTGATATTCTTTAGTTTTATGAAATCCATCAATAAAATTAGAAGATTTAGTTTGGAGTTATAGTAATTTATTACCAAATTTTAATTCACAATCTTTTTCTTCATTATCTCATTTGAAAAATATTGATTATAATGAAGAAAAAGCTAAATTTTTGTTATATGATATACTTAGTGATCCTGATAATAGGGACTTAAGTTTTTGAGTAAATTCAATTTTAAATACATCTATCCCACAAGCTGTAAAAACCTGAACAAGTACTGATTTTCGTGATAATTTAATAGTATCTTATCATCCTGATTTTATCATATGAATTTGGATAGGTAATAATGATAATTCTTCTATGATTTGAGTTACTTGAATAACTTGAGCATGATATATATGGAGAAATATTGTAGAAAAAGCAATAGAGCTTTGATATATAAATGATATAAAAATTAAAATACCGGATTGAATAGTAGAAGATGAATATTGTTTAGATGAAAGATGTTTTAGGAAAAAAATAATTTATAAAAAAGAAGGTGTAGATTATTTTTCTAGAATTTTAAATAATAAATATTCAAGTAAAGATTTATATGAAAAACTAAATAATGATGAAATAGATAGATTAAAAGATTTTCAGATTTATTTAGATTAGAAAAGATTTTATATTATTACTAAAAATAGTAATTTTTTATTTTAATTCTCTTTTTAAACATTGTAAATAATATTGATTATTTTTCAAACTATATATAATAAAAGTAATAATTAGTTTTAACTAAATTTACTTCGTATTTTATTATAATATAGAATAAAATCAAGTTAATATTACGGATAGAGACTATTTAGGCGACATCTACTTTTTGTTTTACACAATATCATCTTGAATACTGAAAGTCAACGAAACCAAAAACTTTTTTTACCCTATTCGGGCAATTTTGGGGGGAGAAAAAAGGAATAAAGAAAAATAATTTTTAGAAAAAAGTTGAATTTTTAAATAAAAATTAGTATTATGTCAATAATTTTATTTTTTTATGTAATATTTTATGAGTTTATTTGAATCTTGAAATCTTGAAAGTATAAAATGAGATATTTATAATTCATTTAAAAATTGAGATTTTGAACAATGTATATATTTTTGTGATTTATTAATTGATAGAGAAAATTCATTAGATGATTTGACATATGATATATATGCAAAAACCTTTAAATGATTATCTTATCAAAATATTGATGATATAGATTCTGCATTAAAGTATTTTTTAGAAGTTGATGATATAGATATAGATTTTGAACTAGTTTTAGATGATTTGTGGGTTTATTTCTTTTTATGATTAGTTAAATCAAAATTATTATTTTTAGATGAAGTAAATTATAATATATTTGATATTATTAATACTACAAAAAAATGATTTGAAATGTTTCCAAATAATGAAAAAGATTTTGAAGATGATAAAAATAAAAATTTAAGATTATGAATTATTTATAAATATTTTGTTTTTATACAAAGTACATTTGATATTTTTTGATTAAAAGTAATTCAACTTTGAAAGGAAGATTGAACTATTAAAAATTTTGCATTATTAGATGAAAGTAAGAATGAAATTATGGCTATGTTTTGATATAAAAGAAATGATTTTTATTGAGAAGAATATACTGATAAATGATATAGAGATATGATAGATCAAGCTCGTGCAAAATTACAAAAATAATTTAATATATAATATATAATATATGTCTTATTATCCTATTACAAAAAATAAATTTATAAATACCTTTGAGATAGATTTCCTATTAAATGATTTAGAATTTAATGAAGATGAAGTACAATTAGTTAATGATATATGAATCACAGAGTTTAATGGTAGAAATATTAATGCAATTAAGGAAGATAATGGTACAAATATTGCTATGAATCTAGTATTACAATTAACTGATGAAATGCTGAATAAAAATATTTTAATTACAATAATGTGACTAGATAAAGATACATTGCAAAGTGCATATTCGTATATATTAGCAAAAATAATATTAAATAATGATTTTGATGTAAATGCGTCAAGTTATGCAGATTCAACTTTACTTTCAAATATTATTTGAACAAATAGTATAGATGTATTAAATTTCTTATTAAAACATAGAAAAGATATTAATATAAAATATTATAATTCTAAATTTTGAGATACATATTTAGATTTAGCTAATGAATTATGAAATTTTGATGTTGCTGAAATATTAGAAAAACATATGAACAATAATAATTTAATTGATAATCAAAACAATATGTCTAATAATATAAATAATGTATTTGATCAATGTGAACAAATAGAAAATTTAATTATAGATTATAATGAAGACTTTTTATTGCCTTCAGATTTAAAAAATAAATTAGATTTAGCTATAGAATATAAAAGAAATAGTGAATACATAAAAGCTTTTGAAATATATTATACTTATTTGATACCTAAACTTCCAAATCATCCAACTATAATGTATTCATTTGCAAAATTAGTATTAACAATATGACATTTACAATTAGCATTTAATATTTTTAATAGAGTTATTTCTATACAGTCAGGTTTATGAAGAGAGGAATATATCTGGGATTCTAAATTATTTATTGAAAAATTAATATGAGCTAGAGATAATTATGATAAAAAAATATCTTTACAATCTCAAGTAAGTTGACAATTTGATTTTGAACCATTAAATGAAGATGAATGAGATGAAATTTTTTGATTAAATTATGAATTTAATAATGAATATGAATATTTAAATTTCTTATTTAATAATTAATATTATATGAGATATGATAATAAATCAATAGTTATTGAATCATATAATATGTGAACAAAAATGCTTACTATTTGACAATATGAAAAATGAATTTTTTGGTTAGATAAAGCTATTTCTTTAGAACCTTTTAATGCAAAATTATATTTACCTAAACTTATATGTTTATTTAATTTAAATAGATATGATGATGTATTAAATGTTTTTTCTATTATTATAAAATTATGATGACTTAAAGAAAATGAAGAAATTATTTTATTTAATTATTTTTTATCACAATTATTTGAAATTAAGTGAGAAGAATATTGTAAAAAATATATAGATAATAATACATTAAATAATCCTAATTTATCAATTCCATCTTATTTATACAGAATATCAAGATTAGAGAATTTAACATCAATTATTGATTTGTGAATTTTATCAAGAAATTTGTCAAAAAAATATTTAAATTTTGAAAATAATTCTTACGATCATATACAGGATAGAAGATCTCAATTTTGAAAATATAATTTGCATGACTATGCTCCATTATTTTTTTCAAAATATCCAGCAATGATATATTCTACTAAAATTAGAGAAAATATCAATAATCAAATTGTTATATTATTTGATTGAAATTTGATTAATGACGATTGAGTAGCTTTTTCAGATGTATCATTAGCTTATTCAGATATTGCTGAAGATAATCTATTTGATGATTTAGATTTATTAAAAAATCTAGATTTTTCTTTATTTGAAAAAAAATGATGGGAAAATGATATTTCTATAAGAAAAAAGAAGTGAGCAGAAGTTTTAGTAAAGAAAAGAATAGATTTTAAATATGCTAGAGAAATTATATATTTTGATAAAAGTAAAAAAGAAATTATTGAAAATATATTAAAAGAAAAGTGATATAATATTCCAATTACATATAATAATTATGAAGATTATAAATGATAATATTTTAATTTCAGAGTACTCAATATTTGAAGAATATTTAAAAAGAAATTGAAGTTGAATATTAATAAATACTGTAAACTGTGAATGATTTATGGGAAAATGATTAGCTTTAGAGTTCAAAATTAGATTTTGAAGTGATTATTTCTTTGATTACGAAAATAAATGTAATAATAAAAAAATTAAAGTTTGAAATATTGATTATTATAGTAAAGATAATTTAAAAATTATAAATTTTCCAACAAAAGACTTATATAAATTAGAATCAAAATTAGTATGGATAGAAGATTGATTAAATGATTTAATTAAAAAAATTGAAAATTGATTATTTAATAATGAAATAATTTATATACCTAAACTTTGAAGCTCTCAATGATGATTAAAATGGGAAGAAGTATATTTAGTTATAAAAGATAAACTATTAAATATTAAAAATAGTAAAGTTAAATTTATTATTTGTGAAGATACTGAAGCTTGAGATATAGAAAAAGCTATATTAAATAAATTAAAAGATTATACTTGAAATAAAATATGAGATAAGACTTTAAATAATATAAAAGATAATTTTTATAAAATAAAAAGACTTAGAAATTTATTAAGTATAAAATGAGTTTGAGAAAAAACATATAATGAAATTTTAAAAATGTGAAATATGAAAGAGTTAAAATTATTTTAGATAGATATTTTTAAATTTTAAAATTAATAAAAGATATGTTAATAGATAAACAAAAATTTGATATTTTATCAAAAATTGACGAGTTAAATATTATAAAATATTATAATTATAAGAAAAAAGTTGAAGGAGTAAATGTAGATGAATTTAATTTAAATTTATCTAAAAAATGCTATGAAAAATTTGAAGATTTTTTATCAAAAAATTATGAAAAGATAGAATTATTAGAAAAAGATTGATATATAACTATTTTTTGTAACTGGGAGTGATGAAAATGTCTACAAAAATATAAATCTAATTTTAATACTAAAGATTATTTTCCTATAATAGAAAGCAAATGAAAACTTTTTTTAGAAAATTATGATAATTCTAAATCTAAAAAACTTGATACATATTTATGAAAATATCCTAATATTTCAAAATTATTTTATACTTTATTTTGAATAATTTTATGAATTATTTGAACTATGATAACACAAATACTTTTACTTAAATTTACAAAGTAAGTTTTTCCGACTATCGTCGGATTTTCTCCCCCAAAAGCTCGTTATCACTCGCAAAAAAGTTTTTGGTTTATACAGAAAATCATCTATAATAGACAAAATCAGCAAAAACAAAAAGTAGACGTAAAGGGGCATTGCATTTGATTTTTCTTCCATTACATTACAGAAAAATCACCCTCGCCTAACAGCTTCTATGAGGTTCGCTTGTTGCACTTCGCAAAACATCTCATAGAAGCAAACTTTGTCAGACATATTTCTTTTGGATTTTTAAAAAGGATTTGCATTTTTCATCATCAATTTGGTGAAAAATCATTGAAATAATGAAAATTATCAGAAATTTTAAAAAAGAAGGGTGAAAGAGAAAGAAAACTCGTTAAAACTCAAGGTATTTTATATTTTTATTTTTTATGTTATGAGTAAAGAAATTGTTAAAGTTATTGAATGAAAGTTAAAAACTGGTATATCTAAAGCAGATATTGAAAAAGATTTATCACTAAAATATAAGTGATGGGAATATAAAGATATAATTGCAAATTACCCAGATGCAGATAAGAAAGAAAAATATAAAATTATAAATTATATTTTGATTTTTATTATATGATTAGTGGCTTTATTAAAGATCCCTATTATTCTTTCCTTAACTGCTAATATGAATATATTTGTAACAATAATTATATTTGCAGTTTGATTATTTATTCCATATATTATTATTAAAGAGTTATTGTGGTTTAAGCACACTTGATATTATTATGTATTGATGCTTAATATTTTAGGACTATGAAATTTTCTAATTGGCGATCTACAAATTGTTCAAAATTGATTAAATTTATATTCTATATTATTTATTTTTGATTTATTTATAAGTATTTTTTTAATAATTACTTCTTTTTATTTAATAAGAAAAATATATAAATAGATGTATTTAGTTAAATAAATAACATTTAAAGTTACTAATCTAAAAAGATAAATCCAAAAGAAATATGTATGCTAACAGTCCGCAACATACCGTTGCTATTATCCAAAGTCTGCTTTCTCTACCGCTTCAGCGACTTCGTCTAACAACAACTATCCAAAACATTTTCCTGAAAAAATTGGTTGCATTCGCAACCTTTTTCGTAAAATACTTCGAATTAGTTGAAGATCATTTTTAGACATATTTCTTTTGAATTTTTAAAAAGGATTTGCATTTTTCATCATCAATTTGGTGAAAAATCATCTTAAGAATTAAAAACATCAGAAATTTTAAAAAAGAAGGGGGAGTTTGCTTTTTCAAAGCAATTTAAAAAAAGAGAAAGAAAACTCGTTAAAACTCAAGTTATTTTATATTTTTATATTTTATATATGAGAAAAACATTAATGCTAATTTTATTAGCTACAACACTATGAACTTTTAGTACTTCTTTTGCAAATAGCAATTCATTTGTATTGAAAGATGTTAATATAACACATTGAGAACAATTATGAGAAATTAATTTTACACTTTGTAATAATTGAGCTACTTATTATTGAGATAAATGATGAGAAATTACTTTTATTATTGAATGAGATAATAAAAAATGATGAATAATTTTGTTTAATCACTATATTTATGAAAACTTTTTTCAAAAATGAGAATGTAAAAAATATAATATTGATTCAGATAAATTGAGTTTAATTGCATGACATCATTATTTAAGTAGAGATATTTCTTATTATTGGACTATGAGAATAGTTTGAGTAGCATGACAAGGTTCTATTGATTATCCAAATGTTTGAACAGTTTCATATCATACATATAAAAATAATAACATATCTTTTGCTTATGATTTAACTGCAAAAGATAAAGTTTTAGTAGATAATTTAACTACAAAAGTAGAAAAAATTATTGAAAAAAAATGAGAAAAAGTTAGAGATAGTTTAATAAATTCAATTAAAAAGTTAGCTATTAAGTATAAAAAGCAACCGAGATTAGAAACAATATTATTAGAAGTGGTAAATAATTTGGATAATAATATAGAAAATGAATTTGATAATATTTTAAGTAATTATGATTCAAGTAAAGCAATTAAAGAGCTATCAACTAAATATACTGAATATTCAAGAATAACTTTTTATATAAAAAATAATCAATTATTTATTACAAAAAAATATGATGAATATAATAATACAAATAATGAAAATTATGATGGTAAATATGAATTATGAGCTCCTGTTAAATGAATAAAAGATATTGAATCATTAAAAATAGTATTCCATAGTTATTATTGAGATCTTTATTCTATTGCTGTTGATAAATATAATATATATGGAATAGGTTTTTGAGGAGATGTTAAAATAATAGATAACAAACTAGGTATAAATATTAGTAAAATAGAATACATAAATTGAACAAGTCATGCTCCTTTATCTTTCTTTGTTATAGATGGTAAATTTATTTATAAAGTTAATGGTTATTTAATTTCAAAAACAAATTTAGATATAAATACTTATAAAGTTAATAAAGATTCTATTACTGATAGTAATGGTAATAAAGAAAATATTGATAAATTTCCAATGTATTAATAATTTAAATTCAAGCTCTGTGGAACTTCCTCTGGACTATCGTCCACCCCATTCTTTTTTAAAATTTAGAAACAAAATCATCTTTTCCAAAAGATAAATCCAAAAGAAATATGATAAACACCAATACTATTAAGTTAAGCCTTAATAGTATTTTTTGATAAAAAGATTTTAGTAAAAATTAGAAAAATAACAAATTTTTAAGCAAAGTTAAAAAATTAGTCATCACCATATTTCTACTTCATATATTTTTTCTTATTTTCTTCATGTTCAGAGTTTGTTTTTGCATAATAAATTTTACCAGTTTTTACATTATGTAAATAAAACCAATAAATAGTTTCTTTATAATTAAGAGTTGCATTTATAGTATCAAAACTAGGGTTTCAAATAGGAGTTTTTGGTAATCAAGTCATTGTTCTTGTATTATACTCTGATTTTTCTTTTATATATTTACTTACAACTAGTTTACATTCTTGTGAAGTTAATTTATGAGGGTAGCAAACAGTAGCATCTGCTCATATCATCCATCATTCATCAAGTCTTTTTTTTAAAATTCAAGCTACTGTAGATTTTTCATTATTATCTTTTTCTTCTTTTTCTACTATACTTGAAAGATTTATTAATTTTTCTATTTCTTTATTATTTTTATCTAATAATAATTTTTCATAAACTTTTGATTTAAAGCTATTTAATTGTTTAATTACAAAATTATTTATTTTAAAATTATCAGAATCTACTCTATATGTATCTGGGTATAAAAATCATTCTAAAGTTTCTAATCATTCTATAAAATCAAATCATAATTTTGATAATTCAAATATTTTTTCATTATTATTTACATAAGAAATATATTCTCATGAATTTATTAAATTTTTATTTGTTAAATATTCATCTATATCATATATATTCCATCATTCTAAAATAGTTACATTTATTTCACCTAAGATAATAGGTTTTTTTAATCATTCTAATATTTGGTTTATATTTGAATTTGCTTCTATTTTGAAATTTCAAGCCTTTATTTCAAAATTAGGATCTTCTTTTTTTACATTTTTTAAAAAAAGTTTAAAATAATATTTATTTATACTTAATTTATTAGCTATACTGTCTGTTTTTTCTCACTTTTCTATTTTTATAAATATTTCATCATCAACTAAATTAATTGTTGTAAAATTTGAATAAGAATATAAAATAAAAAATCATCATATTATAGAAAATATTATAATATATTTGAATAGTTTAATTATAGGATTTTGTTTTTTTGTCAATTCTATTCTTTTACTTCTAAACATTTTTATATTAATTAATTATTAAATTTTAAATTATTTTAATTTGATTATTATAATAGTCAAAAAAATAATTTATTTTTAAATTTTATATAAAAAACATTTTGTTTTTTATTGTTTTTTATTATACTTACATTGTCGCACTACTTTCGATTGTGTATTTCTGATAAAGTAGGGCTATTTTATTGTTTTAAAAAATGAGGTAAATTGATTGTGTAATTCCTCCTCATAAAGTTTTTTTTATTTATATTAACTTACATATTTGTATGATAAATAAACCTTCTGCTAAAAATATAGAAGTTGGTAGTCTTTATGACATAAAAGGCCGTCACTATTTTACAGATGATAGATCTGTAGCTGGTATTCCTGATCTTTTAGAAGTACAATTAGATTCATATAATGATTTCTTAAAAAATTGAATAAACAAAGTTTTTAATGATTCATTTCCTATTTCTGATCATTCTTGAGATAAAGTAGATATTTATTACAAATGATTTGCTTTAGAAGAACCAAAATATGATCCTGAAACTTGTACTAGAAAAAATCTTAATTATGAGGCTCCTTTAAAAGTGAGACTTGAAATGTTAAATAAAGAAACTGGTGAAATAAAAGAACAAGATGTTTATATGGGATGAATTCCTTTAATGACTGAATTTGCTACTTTTATTATAAATTGAATTGAGAGAGTAATTGTTAATCAAATAGTAAGATCTACAGGTATATTTTTTACACTATGAGAAAATTGATATGCTTTAAAGGTTATACCTTGAAGAGGTTCATGGTTTGAAATAGATATAGAAAAAAAATGAATTATAAATGTAAAAATAGATAAAAAAAGAAAACTTCCTATATCAGTAGTTTTGAGAGCTTTTGGTATGGAATCAAATGCAGAAATTTTAGATACATTTAAAGATATGGGGGATGATATTATTGCTAATAATATAGGTCCTACATTGGAAAAAGATAAAACTTCTAATAAATTAGAAGCACTTCATGTTTTATATAAATTACTTAGACCAGGTGATTTAGCTACTGATGAGAGAGTAGAAGAATTATTTAATGTAACATTTTTTGATGAAAAAAGATTTGATTTAGGTGAAATTGCTAGATTAAAAATGAAATCAAAATTATGACTTAATACTTTATATGAAGATGAAAATGGAAGTTTTTTATCAATAGAAGATATAGTTGTAAGTTTAAAATATTTTTTAAATCTTGTTTATTGAGCACCAGAACATTTTATTGATGATATAGATCATTTAGAGAACAGAAGAGTTAGATCGGTATGAGAGTTAGTAATGGATAAAATTAAAGTAGGTATTGCTAGAATGGAAAGGATAGCTAAAGATAGAATGACAATAGTAGAATTAGATGATGCTACACCATGAACATTTATTAATTCTAGACCTATAATTGCAATTATGAAAGAATTTTTTGGTTCATCACAATTATCACAATTTATGGATCAATCAAATCCACTTTCTGAATTATGACACAAGAGAAGAGTTTCAGCTTTATGACCTGGTTGATTAACTAGAGAAAGAGCTTCATTTGAAGTGAGAGATGTTCATCCTACTCAATATTGAAGAATATGTCCTATTGCTACTCCTGAAGGTCCTAATATTTGATTAGTACTTCACTTTGCTACTTATTCAAAAGTTGATAAACATGGATTTTTATTAACTCCTTTTAGAACAGTTTGACATAATGTTAAAAATGATTGAAAATCAGCAATAAATAAAATAGCTCTATGAAATATTGTTTGAGATAATGGTAGTATAATTGTAAAAGATAAATCATATATAACAGAATCAGATGCAATAGCTATAAAGGAATGAATTAGTTCTTCAAAAATAGAAGTTAGATGATATTTAACAAATGATTTTGATTATTTTGATGCTCATCAAGAAAGAGTATTAAATATTGCTGAAGCAGGTACTGAAATTGACGAGTATTGAAATTTTATAGATACTAGAATATCATCTAGAGCTTGAAATGAGCCTACAATTTCTCATATAAGACAAATTACTCATATTGATGTTTCTCCTAAACAAACAATGTCGATAGAAACTTCACTTCTTCCTTTTTTAGAACATGATGATGCAACTAGAGCAGAAATGGGTTCAAATATGATGAGACAAGCTGTTCCTTTGATTAGACCAGAATCTCCTGTAGTTGGTACTGGTATGGAAAGAATAGTATGAGAATGATCTTGATATGTTATAGTAGCTGAAGATGATTGAGAAGTTCTTTGAGTAGATGCTAAGCATATAACTGTTTTATATAAATCTTGAGAAAAAAAGATATATAAATTAACTACTTTTAAAAGATCAAATCATGATATGATTGTTCATCAAATGCCTCTTGTTTCTCATTGACAAAAAATCAAAAAAGGTAATGTTTTGTGTGATTGACATTCATGTCAAAATGGGGAATTAGCACTTTGAAGAAATTTAACTGTTGCATATATGCCTTGGAGGGGATATAATTTTGAAGATGCCATTATTATATCAAATAAGTTAGTTGAAGATGATTATTTTACTTCGATTCATATAAAAGAATATTCTACTGATGTTAGAGAAACTAAATTATGACCAGAACAAACTACTGATGATATACCAAATGTATCAAGTTCTAAATTAAAAGATTTAGATTTAGATTGAGTTATTAGAGTTTGATCATATGTAGAATGAGGTTCTATACTTTGTTGAAAAATTACTCCAAAAGGAGAACAAGAACTTTCACCAGAAGAAAGATTACTTAGAGCAATATTTGGTGATAAATCTAAAGATGTAAAAGATTCATCTCTTAGGTTACCGTCAGGTCAATGAGGTAAAGTTATTTGAGTTCATGTATTAAAAAAGGAAAGTTGAGATAATTTACCTACTTGAGTATTTAAGCAAATAAAAGTATTTGTTGCTCAAACTAGAAAAATCGAATTATGAGATAAAATGGCTGGTAGACATGGTAATAAATGAATAGTTTCTAGAATAGTTCCAGTTGAAGATATGCCTTTTATGGAAGATGGTACTCCAGTTGATATTATATTAAATCCATTATGAGTAGTTTCAAGAATGAATATATGACAAGTACTTGAAACACATTTAGGTATGGCTGCTAAAAAGCTTTGAATAAAAGTTGCTACTCCAATACTTAATGGTATATCAGTTGAAAATATAACTGAACTTATGATTAAAGCTGGAATGGATAGAGATGGTAAAGTTCAATTATTTGATTGAAATACTTGAGAACCATTTAAAGAAAGAACTACTGTTTGAATAAAATTTATGTTAAAACTTCACCATTTAGTAGAAGATAAAATTCATGCAAGATCTGTTTGACCTTACTCAATGGTAACACAACAACCACTTTGAGGTAAAGCTCAAAATTGATGACAAAGATTTTGAGAAATGGAGGTTTGGGCTCTTGAAGCATATGCAGCAAGTAATATCTTACAAGAGATGATTACTATTAAATCTGATGATGTTGCAGGTAGAACACAAGCTTATGAAGCAATAGTAAAAAGTGCACCTATTAAAAAACCTAATATACCAGAATCATTCAATGTATTATTAAAAGAATTACAATCAATTTGATTAGATTTAGATTTATTAGATGAACATGAATTAGAAAAAAAAGAAGCAGAATCGATGGAAAGATATGAAGAAATAATAAGGATTGAAAATAAAGTACAATCTGAATATGTTGATAACGGTGAAGCTGAATAGTAATCCACTACCTCACCCCTAACCCCTCTCCTTTGGAGTAAATGGGGATAGTACATAAATGTAGCCTCCTTCTCCTGCAAAGGAGAAGGAATTCAAGGATGAGGTAAAATTTTTTAATCTCTAATTATAATCATAATGTTTGACAAATCTTTAGATAATTTTCTAAATGACAAAATCACTGATTTTTCTGAAATAGCAAAAGATATATGAAAAAAAGATATAACTAAATGAAAAAATTTAGATAATTTAGCTTGAATATCTCTTGGTATTTCTTCTCCAGAAAGAATAAGAGCACTATCACATGGTAAAGTTCTTATTAGTGAAACTATAAATTATAGAACTCAAAGACCAGAAAGATGAGGTTTATTTTGTGAACAAATCTTTGGTCCTAGAAAAAACTATGAATGTGCATGTGGTAAATATAAAAGAATTAGATATAAATGAATTGTTTGTGAAAGGTGTTGAGTAGAAGTTACTAAAACTTCTGTTAGAAGGGAAAGAATGGCACATATAGATTTATATGCTCCTGTTGCTCATACTTGGTATTTAAAATCAGTACCAGGTAGAATAGGTTTATTATTAGATCTTCCTGTAAAAAAATTAGAACAAGTTGTTTATTTTGCATCATATATTATTACTGATGTATATGAAGATAAATTAATTGATGCTAATAAAGAATTAGATGATAAATATAAAGTATCAAAATCGGAACTTCAAAAAGAAGTTCAAAGAGAAATTAATGATTTAACAATAAAAAGAGAATCATCAGAAATAAATGAAAAAAAATTCAAGTTAGAAGAAGCTATTTTAATGAAAAAAATAGATGATTTAACGGCTGAATTTGAAGAATTAAGAAGTGGTTTAAAATCATTACAAGTTTGAGCAATTATTTGAGAATTAGAATATAGAGTTCTTGATTCAAAGTTTCCACATGTATTTTTATGATGAACTTGAGCAGAATTTTTAAAAGTACTACTTACTAGAATAGATTTGTTAAAATTTATTGAAGAACAAGAAAAAGAATTAAAAGTTTCTACTCAAATAAAACAAAAAAAAGTTTTACAAAAAATTAAATTAGCATCAAATTTATTAAAATCATGACAAAGACCAGAATGGTTTATATTAGATGCACTACCTATAATACCACCAGATTTAAGACCAATGATTCAATTAGATGGTTGAAGATTTGCTTCTAGTGATTTAAATGATTTGTATAGAAGAGTTATTAATAGAAATAATAGACTTAAGAAACTTATAGAACTTTGAGCTCCTGATGTTATCTTGAAAAATGAAAAAAGAATGCTTCAAGAATCAGTTGATATGTTATTAACTGGTGAAACTAGAACAAATAGATCTGGTTTTGTTACTGCTAATAAAAAGAAATTAAAATCATTAACTGAAATTTTAAAAGGTAAACAAGGTCGTTTTAGACAAAACTTACTTGGTAAGAGAGTTGATTATTCTGCTAGATCTGTTATAGTTGTTGGTCCAGAACTTAAAATGGATGAATGTGGTATACCAAAAACAATGGCTTTAATATTATTTAAACCTTTTGTTATTGCTAAATTAATAGAAGATTGATATGTTTATAATATAAAACATGCTGAAAGATTTATAGAAAAAAGTGCAAAAGAAGTATGGGATGCTTTAGATGAAGTAATTGATGGAAAATATGTATTAATGAATAGAGCACCTACTCTTCATAGACTTTCTATACAAGCATTTAAACCTGTTTTGGTTGAAGGTAAAGCTATTCAATTACATCCTCTTACTTGTCCAGCTTTTAATGCAGACTTTGATGGTGATCAAATGGCAATACATTTACCAATTACAGATAAGGCACAAGCAGAAGCTAGAGATTTAATGGTTACATCTAAAAATTTATTAGCTCCGTCTTCTTGAGAACCTATAGTTACTCCATCTCAAGATATGATATTAGGATCATATTATGTTACTGCTATTGATGATAATGGCCTTTGAGCTTGATGATTATATGCTAATTTGAACGAAGTTTTATGTGCTTATGAAGCTTGAGTTCTTTGAATAAAATCTAAAGTAAAAGTAAGAGTTGATGGTAAAATAATAGAAACTTGTTATGGTAGATTATTATTTAATGAAATAGTTCCAGAAGGTTTAGGATTTATTAATGAAACACTTAAAAAATGAGAAATTAAGAAAATTTTATCTAGATCTTTTGAAGAATTAGGTTCTGAAGTTACTGCTAAATTTGTAGATGATATTAAAAACTTTTGATTTAAATATTCTACATTATCATGATTATCTATATCTATTGATGATATGGTTATGCCTGATAATAAAAAAGAATTATTAGCAGCTTGATGAGAAAAAGTAAAATATATTCAAAAGAAATGGTGGTTAGGTTTTCTTACAGAAGATGAAAAATATAATCAATCTATAAAAATATGGGCTGAAGTTAAAAAGACTATTGAGTGAGAAATGAAAGAATTATTTAATGATAAAAATCATATATTTAATTTTATTGATTCTTGAGCAAGATGAAATTGGTGAAATATTACTCAATTATGTTGAATGAAATGATTAGTTTCATCTACATCTGGTAAAACTATAGAACTTCCTATTAAATCAACTTTAAAAGAATGATTTTCTACTTTAGAATATTTTATTGCAACTCATGGTTGAAGAAAAGGTAAATCTGATACTGCATTAAAAACAGCTCAATCTGGTTATTTAACAAGAAGACTTGTAGATTCTGCTCAAAATATTATAGTAAAAGAAGATGATTGTAATACTGTTCATTATAAAACAGTTGTTAGAAATGAAAATGTATGAGGTTTTGTAGAAAAATTTGAAGATAGAATATATTCTAATACTATTGCAACTGATTTAAAAGATGAAAATGGTAATCTACTAGTAGAAGCTTGAACTATTATTGATACAAATATATTAAAAGTATTAAATTCTAATAATATAAATTCTATAAATATTAGATCTGTACTTACTTGTGAAACAGAATGAGGAGTATGTAAAGCTTGTTATGGTTTAGATTTAGGTTTAAATAAAGAAGTAGAAATATGAACTCCAGTTTGAGTAATAGCAGCACAATCTATTTGAGAACCTGGTACACAATTAACGATGAGAACTTTCCACTCTGGTTGAGTTGCGAAAGAATGATGAGATATGACTCAAGGTCTTGCTAGAGTAGAAGAGTTATTTGAAGCTAGAGTACCAAAAAATGTAGCTGAAATTTCTGATATTGATTGAATTGTTGAAATAGAACAAACTGAATCTAGTTTGATTGTTAGAGTTATAGCAGAAAAATTAAAAAATGAAGAATATTACTTTGAAGAACAATTTGAGATTATTGTTAAGGTAGGTCAAACTGTTAAAAAGAAACAAATTATAGCTAGAAGTAATAAAGATAAACAAAAAATATTTTCATCTTTTTCTTGAGAAGTCAAAAAAATAGAAAATGGTATGATTGTTATAAAAGACTTAGAAAATAGAGTCTTTGAATATACTTTTGAAATGTGAAAAACTCTACTTGTAAAAAATTGAGATAAAATTTCTATTTGACAAAAAATTACATGATGATCTTTAAGTATTCAAAAACTTAAAGAAGTAGTTTGAGTATTAGGAGCTGAAGAGTATATAGTAGATGATATTAAGGCTATATATGCTTCTCAAGGTCAAACAGTTAATTCAAAACATATTGAATTAATTGTAAGACAAATGTTTAGTAAGGTTAGAGTTACTTCAAAATGAGATAGTGAGTTTTTCCCATGAGATATCGTTGATATAATAAAGTTTAAATCGGAGAATGATAAACTTATAAAACAATGAAAAAGAACAAGTAATTGTGAAAGATTATTACTTGGTATTACAAAAATTTCTCTTTATACAGATTCATGGTTATCTGCAGCATCATTTCAAGAAACAGTAAGAGTACTTGTAGAATGATCAGTTTCTGGTAAAATAGATAAATTTAAAGAAATGAAAGAAAATGTAATTATAGGTAGATTAATTCCTGCATGAAAACAATATAGAAGAATTCATGATAAGTGTATAGCTTCAGATGAAGATGATTATTTTGATGTATATGATGATTGAGTAGATGTATGAGAAAGACATTTAGTTGAAATGGAAGAAATTATGGAACATGAAAGTGATTTTTAAACAAAATAAAAACGAAACTTTAGTTTCGTTTTTATTTTGTTTTTACCAAAACAATTAATTGGGTATTTCCAACGATGCACAAAATGTATTATACTTTCTACGTGATTTAAATTTTAACAATTGCTTTTATTTAATATAAGTATATAGTATAAGTACAAATTTATTTATTAATAGTGAATGTTATTGTTAAAAGTCTGTTTGGGGGTGTTGAAAAGAAATAATTTATTTATTAATTTTTATGATTATGCTTCAATATATAGCTATTATTCTAATTATTCTTTGGGTACTTTGATTAGTATCATCATATACAATTGGTGGTTTTATCCATATACTTTTAGTAATTGCAATTGTAATAATTCTTATAAGAATTATTAAAGGTGATAAAATTGTAAAATAATTTTAAAATTTGTATTAATAACAATCGAAAAAAAGCATTTTTAAAAGAAATGCTTTTTTATTATACTAAAATAATTTTATAATCTTAGTAGTAAAAGTAGTCAACAGATGGCTTCAGCCATTTGAAAATACTAAGTTTTCTATATAATTCTAGTATGTTAATAATAATATTAACAAATTATAAATCATTTAACATACTTAGTACATCATCTGCATCATCGGTATCACTTAACTCTTGTGCCTTTATTTTTTTCTTAGAATCTTTCATTTGAAATTCTTGCCATTCTATTAAGTGTTTTTCATTTAAATTTTTTATTTCATTTTGATATTTTTCTTCTAGTTTTTCTAATTTTTTTCTTTCTGTATCTAATATGTTAAATAATCTATCAATTTGGTCATTTGTCATTGATGGTAAAATATCAAACCAATATTGTCTTTCATCATCATCCATTGATTCTGTTACCAATATTAAATCAACTAACTCTTTATATTGAGCTAAAATTTCATCTAATATATTAAAAATTTTTCAATTTTGTTTTAATTCAGCCATGTTTTATAGTTAATATTAAATTTAGTTATAAGGTAAAAGAGTTATAATAATAGTATTTTAAATACTTTCAACTTAATTCTTATAACTTAATACTATTTAATTATAACAAACAATTTAAAAATTTGCAAAAAAAAAATATAAGTTATAATAAATAATATAAAAAAAATATTAAAATATAAATTACTTTTTATAAATTACTAATTATGATAACAATTTACTTATGAGTTTATACTTTTATACTGGCTATATTATGGTGATTTTTTATTGTTGCTAAAATACATGCTTATAAATTTAAAACTTTTTCATCACATATTTTTAAAGTAACAAAAATATTATTTATTTTTTTTATTGTTTTAACAGTTTTATGATATATTGCTATTATTTATTATACAGTAAATAATAAAATAGTTGTGAAAAATACTCCTAATAGTAAGATATTAGAAGTAAATTATTAATTAATATAATAAAAAAATGTCAATTTTTACAAAAATTATAAATAGGGAAATACCTGCAGACATTATTTATGAACAAGATAATATTATAGTTATAAAAGATATTTTTCCAAAAGCAAAAACTCATTTATTGATTATACCTAAAAAAGAAATACCTACAATTAATGATTTGGAAGAAAGTGATAGGGGTATATTAGCAGAAATGTTTTTTGTTGCAAAAAAAATAGCAAAAGACTTAGGTATTGAAGAGTGATATAAATTAAATTTTAATGTTTGAAAAAAATGAGGTCAAGAAGTTATGCATATCCATTTACATCTTTTATCTAATATATAAAAAATAACTATGAATAAAAATAAATTAATATTTGCAATAATTTGAATTATAATACTTTTATTATTAATATTTATTATATTAAATTTAAATAAAAATAATAATAATAGAAATAATACAAATAATTCTTGAGTGTTTAAAATTTGGATGGTTTGAGATAGTGTTGATTGAACAGATAAAATAATTGAAAATTTTAAAAAAGAGTATCCGAAATATAAGTCCCAAGAAATAAAAATAGAAAGTTTTGCTTCTTTTGATGATTATTATTATACTTTGAGTTCTGCAATTATGTCTGATAATGCTCCTGATATTTTTGTTTTAAATAATAATGAAAAAAATCCAATTTTTTCATCTCAAATTATTTGATTAGATTCTCAAATAATTAATCCTAATGAGTTTAGAAAAAAATATGCTTGAGTTTTTGCTGATGATCTTATAGTTTCTTCTTGAGAATGAACTGAAAAAGAAGAATTTTTAGCTTGAATCCCAGTTTGATATGAAACTCTTTGAATTTTTTTTAATAGAAGATATATAAATACAGATGAATTATCATCTATAACTTCTTTAAATAATAAAATATGAGAATTAAAAAAAAGTAAACCTGAAATAATTCCTATTTGAATATGAAATGGTTCAACTGTTCAATATTCTTCAGATATATTTACTCAATTTTTAATGTTAGAAGATGGTGTGGAGTCAATAAATGATGCTACTTGAAATAAATTAAAATCTTGATTACTTGCTTATACACTTTAT
This sequence comes from Patescibacteria group bacterium UBA6164, assembly GCA_002422305.1. GTDB lineage: Bacteria > Patescibacteriota > Gracilibacteria > BD1-5 > UBA6164 > UBA6164. The sequence goes on from DIUG01000048.1 coordinate 39,088, forward strand.
TGAGATGAAAAATGAGATAATGCTTATAATTCTAAATTTGAATCATTAAAAAATTCATCTCAAACCTCTGTAGATTTATTTTCTAAATCTGAAATATTTATGATAGTTTGATATCCTAGATTGATAAATACTATTAAAGAAAAATGATTTGGTAGAAATTTTTTAGATGCTACATTTTTTCCATATTATCATTCTGGTAAATGAAAAACTTTACTTAATTACAATTTTTTTGTAATTAATAAAGATTCTATAAAACAGGATTTAGCAAATAACTTTTTGTGATATCTTTCTACTGAAAAATGAGCTTGAGAATATTTAAAAAATTACAAATATTATTTACCAGCTATGTTATCTTTAGAATCTGATAAATTAAGTGAAAAAATACATGATGATTATAATATACTTTTAAGTGATTTTTACTCTTCAGAAAATGAATTATTGAGTTTTGATAAATGAATTAAAAATATTTATGATAAAAATATAATTTCCATATTAGATAATATTTCTAGTTATGATAGAAATTATGAAAAAGATTTTGAAAAATTTAGATTAAGTATTTTATGTAAAACAAAAAAGATAACTACTTTAGATGATATATCTACTAATTGTGATTAAAAAAATCCCTTTTCTAAAAAAGGGATTTTTGTTTATAAACCTAAAAAAATAAAATGAAAGATATTTTTTGTTATATACATATTCCGTTTTGTTCTAGTAAATGTAAATATTGTAGATTTGCATCTTTTTGAAATATGGAAATGATAAAGATAAATTTATATGTAGAAAATTTAATAAAAGAAATAAAAATGTCTTCTTATTCTATTTGAGATAAAAATCTTAAAAGTATTTATTTTTGATGATGAACACCTAGTATTTTAAGTTTAAAACAATTAAGTAATATAATTAATGAATTAAAAAATAAATATGATTTTCATGAAAAAATTGAGATAAATATTGAAGCTACTCCTATTACAATAAATAAAGAAAATTTAGTTTGATGGAAAAATATGTGAATAAATAGACTTAGTATTTGAGTACAAAGTTTGAATTCTAATGCTTTAAAAGAAATATGAAGATGAGAAAAATGAGATATTATAAAATCTTTAGATAATATAAAAATCTTACTCCAAGCATCTACTTTATATGAAAGTGATCAAGATTATTTTAATATTTCTATTGATTTCATTATATGATTACCATATGTAAAAAAATGAGAAATAAAAAAAGATATAGAATATATATTAGATAACTATCCATTTATAAAACATATTTCTATATATATGTTAGAGGAATATTATGAAAAATGAATTATTAATGATGAAAAAAATAAAACTTATAGTAAATTTCAAAATATTGTTTATCCAAATGATTGGAAAAATATTTGAATAACTGAAGAACAATATTTATGAGAATATTTGGAAATAAAATTATTTTTAGCTAGTAGATGATTTTTTTCTTATGAAATATCAAATTTTTGTAAGGTATGATATGAATGTAAACATAATGAATCTTATTGGAATCATTCTGATGTTATTGCTTATTGATTATGAGCACATTGATTTTTAAATAATATTAGATTTAGTAATAGTGAAGAGTTTTATGATTATTATTCTTGAATAAAAAAAACATTTGAGATATTAGATGAAAATGATTTATTTTTAGAAAAGATAATGTTTTGACTTAGAACTAATTGATTAGATAAAGAATTGTATGAGTACTTGAATATCAATAAAATTCAAGAATTTATTGACGAATGATTATTACATAAAAATGATGATTTATTAAAAATTACTGACAAGTGAGTTTTATTACTTGATTATGTATTATGAGAAATAATTTAAGCACAAAAAAAGCCCTAACCTGAATCCTTCCATTAAAGCTAAGGAAAGAATTCAAGGATGGGTTATTTTTTATATTTTAAATTTTTATTTATCTTTACTTAAAGATTCTTTGAAGTGGTCAAATAAGTGATTTATTAAATCATCTAAATTTTTATATTCTTCTCTTTCAAATCTATAAACTTTACCATCAAGATTTGCTTGAATTTTTCCGTAAAATAGATTTTTTTTATTTTTATCTAAAGACACTTCAATAATACCTTCAGCATCATTTTTATTAAATTTGTTTAGATAATTATCTAATTTCTTGTTTAAGTTTTCTCAAACTAATCTTTCCACAACTTCTTTTGAGTCAATTAACTCATCTCCAACATGTATTTTTATTTGAATTTCCATATATTCAGTTATAAAATATAAATAAGTATTCTTATTTTATCACTTTGTTTATTAAAATCAAGAAAAATTTAAAAAATAAATTGAATAATATAAATAAATAGATATTATTATAANNTAATAAAAATAATGAATAAATATATAAAAACTATAGGATTAGAAGTTCATATAAGAATAAAATCTAAGACAAAAATGTTTTGTAGTTGTTTAAATGCAGTTGCTTTAGCAGAAGAACCAAATATTAATATTTGTCCTGTTTGTATGGGTTTTCCAGGTATGTTACCTGTATTAAATAAAGAAGTTGTAAAATTATGATTGATTTGAGGTATGATGATGTGATGTGAAATAAATAAAATTTCTAGATTTGATAGAAAGACTTATTTTTATCCAGATAATCCAACTGCTTATCAAATTACTCAATTATATGAACCTATTGTTTGAAAATGAAAAGTAAAAGTACTAGTTGATGAACAAGTTAGAGAATTTGCTATTCATCATATGCATTTAGAAAATGATGTATGAAAACTTATTCATGTTTGATGAAAAACTTTATGTGATTATAATAGATCTGGAAGTCCTTTGATGGAAATAGTTACTGATCCTGTTTTTCATAATAAAGAAGAAGTAATGGAATTTTTGAAGGAATTACAAAAACTTATGAGAGCATGATGAGTGTCTGATGCTGATATGGAAAAATGACAAATGAGATGTGATGTAAATATTTCTGTTGCACTAGAGTGATCAAATGAATTATGATGTAGAACAGAAACAAAAAATGTAAATAGTTTTTCTGCTATTTGAAGAGTTATAGATCATGAATCAAAAAGACAAATAAAAATACTTGAATCATGATGAGTTGTTGAACAAGAAACTAGATGATGGGATGATGATACTGGTACTTCTAAATCACAAAGATCAAAAGAAGATACTATGGATTATAGATGTTTTCCAGAACCAGACTTATTGCCTATTTCTTTAGATGATGAATTTATATTAGAGGCAAAAAATTCTTTACCAGAATTACCTATAGAGAAAAGAATTAGGTATTTAAAAGATTATAAGTTATCTAATGATGATGTTAGATTATTAACTACTAATAGAGAATTAAGTGAATATTTTGATAAATTAGTATTATTAACAAATGATTCTAAAAAATCTTGTAGTTATATAACTACAATATTATTATCAATGATAAATGAATCTGAAATAATAAATTGAGTTAATGATTTAAAATTTGATATTAAAGAATTAGCTAGAGTTATAGAATTAGTTAACAATGATGAATTATCTTCAACTAATTCTAAACAAGTTATAGAAGAATTATTTATTAATTGAGGTGAGGTAGATATTATTGTAGATGAAAATAATTTAAGACAAAAAAATGATATGTGATCTCTTGAAATAATTGTTAATGATGTAATTGTTAATAATTCTAAACAAGTAGAAGATTATAAATGATGAAATGTTAATATTTTTGGTTTTTTAGTTGGTCAATGTATGAAAGCATCAAAATGACAAGGTAATCCAAAAATTTTTAATGAATTATTGAAAAAAAAGCTAGATTAAAATTTAAAAAAACAAATAAAAAATTAGATTTTTTATATAATCTAATTTTTTATTTGTTTATTTTTTGCTTGAAAATAAATTATATGTTAAAATAAAATTAAATAACAAATTTGAATTTAATCTTAAATTAATATGAACTTTATTAAATATATAAAAGAAAAAAAAATAAATAAAAAAATTACTAAGTATTTTTTTATGTTTTTTCTTGTATTTTTATTTTCTTTTGATTCAACATTTGCAGCAGATTTTAATGAAATAAAACAAACAATTTCTCTTGTTGCTGAATTTCTTTTAAAGTGAATATCTTTATTATTAGCTTTAATGACTTATTTATCAGCTATATTTTTATCTCCAGAATGGATAAATGGTAGCTTATTTTGATTAAATACTTATTTTGATAAAATTTGGATATTAATTTCAAATATTGTATATACTGTATTTGCTTTTATTTTGATTTGGATAGCATTTATGAATATTATTTGAAAAAATTCAGATCAATATCAATTAAAACAAGCATTACCAAAATTTATAGTATGAATATTAATTGTACCATTTTCAAAATTTTTAGTACAATTTATTCTTTCTCTTTCTGCAATATTAACAGTTTCTGCATTATCTCTGCCTTTTGAAACTTTTGATCTTTTTGAAAGTAAATTAAGTGATGTTCAAGTTCCTACAGATTGTACATTAGATCTTAGTTCATTTTTATGAGAAGATGAATGAGGTACTTCTAGTTGAAATGAAAATGATTGATTTATTAAGTGTGATCATGAAAATACAAAATCATTAACAGAAATTACATGAAAATGAGATGCTATAAATTCTATATTTTGAATAGTATCTATGTATACATATGGTATATTATCACTGGATACTATAGATGATGTAACTGCTTTAAATTTACAACAACTTAAAACAATGTGAGATTTAGTAGTTAAGATAGTATTTGATTTAATTTTTGTTATTGTATATTCAGTATTGATTATTACTTTATGATTTGTTTTAATGATTAGGTGAATATATATATGGCTTTATATAATGTTTTCTCCAGTATTTTGATTGATGTATTTTTTTGGTAAGAAGGATTGAGGGGGAGAATGATTATTTGCAAAATTTAGTTTTAAAGAATTTATAGCATTAGCAATGGTTCCAGTTTATACAATGTTAGCATTATCTTTTTGATTATTATTTTTATTTGTTGTTTGAGCTTGAGTGACAGCTCCTTCAAATACTTCATCTGATATAGTTGTTGATCAAAGTAAAATAAAAATAGGAGAATTTACTTTAAATATCAAATGACAAGTATCTGAAGTAGAAAATGTTACAAAGTTTTGAAAAGAAATTTGATGAGGTGCCTTATGAATTGTATGAAGTCTTATAATTAAAGTATTTGGTATAGTATTATTACGGTGAACAATGATGGCTGCAATGAGAAAATCTGAGATTACAAAACAAATTACAGAAACTGTATATAAATTTGGGTCTCAAGTGTGAGGAATGGTTTCTGCAATACCTTGAAATATACCTATCTTTGGTTGACAAAGTGCTAATAGCTTAGGTGTAATATGACAAAAAGCCCAATGATATTTTCAAAATAAAGAGGCTCTTAGAGCCAATGAATTTATGGAAAAACATAATTTGTTTTGATCAGATCCTTTTACTTGAAAAATGTCAATTAATAATAATAATGCTAATAGTGTATCTTCATGAGAGCAAACTAAAAATTTATTAGAAAAAGTATTTAAAGATATGTGATGAAAAGAAGAGAAATTGAATACTAAGGAATTTAAAGAATTATTAAATAATATTGCATTAAATACTAGATCAGGAGCAAGTGAAGAATTTAAAAATTATATGGATAGTAAAAAATGACAAGCTACTTTGAATAATAATGAAGTTACAGAAGCATTAAATAAATTAGAAACTCCGATCATAAATTTAGATTATAATTGAGATCCTACTACAGGTTGAAATTATTCTCAACTTAGAAATCATATTAGAAATAATTGAAATAATACTTGAAATAATACTTGAAATAATAATAATTGAAATAATAATAATTGAAATAATACTTGAAATAATACTAATATTACTCCTCCTTCTGATTTAGTAAATCTTAAAACAAGAATGAATGATGTTACTACAAAAGATCAAGCAATAACAGATTTAGCTACTGCAATTAAGGATCAAATAAAAGGTTTGAGTTTAACTGAAGTACAAGCATTAGATAAAATTAAAACAGATTTAGATATTGATAATGTGGCAATTGTATGAGAAATAGTTGATAAATTAAAATGAATCGATCCAGTTATATTTAATTCACCAACACCATAATTTAATAAATAAAAATAGGAACAATTTAAATCGTTCCTATTTTTATTTATTAAATTTTAGTATAAAGTCATTTATTTCAAGTATTTCTAAATCATCATAAATTAATTTATTAATTCATATTTTTTTTATATCTTCTACTAATATATATTTTTTATTCTCGTCTCATATTTTTAATAATTTACTCACTTCTTTTTTTATTTCTTCTTTTGAATTATGTTCGGAGATATGTATATATATTTTTTCTTTTATACTAGAGTTATTTTCTATTTCTCAATAAAATGTAAATTCAAATTTTCAAATAATTCATCAATATATATTATAATTGTATAACTCTAATATGTTAAAAACCATATTTTCTAGTAATATTTTATTATTTAATTGAAAATTACTTAAACTATTTCTTATTCAATTATCACTAAAATAATATTTTGCTTTTGAAGTAATAGCTTTATTATTTTTAATATAATACTTGTAAACTCTTTTTAATATTTTTTCTTGTATAGAAAAATCTACATAATCTATAGTAGTTTTTAAAGAAATATTTTTTATTTCACCTAGATTTTTTTGTAATTCTCTTAAAGATATATAATAATTATTTTTAGATATATATGTTAAAGTGAAAGTATACAATAATATACTTTTAACTCAATAATTCAAAAATATATCATTTAAAAATATATCATTTAGTATTAATTTTAAAAATTTTTCTTTTAAATTATCAGATTCTAATATTTTTATTTCATTTATTGTTCAATATTTTAAAGAATCATATAAATTATCAATAGTTATGACTTTATTTGTTAAAATTTCTAATTCCTTTATTCATCAAATTTTAATTGTATTTCATACAAGTATAGTTTTATAATTTAATTTATATATTTTTGTTATAAAATCTTTTATTCAATCTATTTTTGAAATATTTTGTAAAATTATTATTTTTGGTTTTTTGTATAACTGTATATATTCATTTAATAATAAATCTAATTCTTTATTAGTTGGTATTCTATTTTCGATATCATCTGATTTATTAAAATAAAAATATTTACTTTTTAAATTTGTTTTATGTATGAATTCTTTAATAAAATTTATTTTTCATGTATTTTTAAGTCATTTTATTATTATTAATTTATCTTTATTTAGTATTTCTATTGTTTTCTTTATATTATTTAGATTATATGGAATAAAACTATCTTTTTCTAATATAAAGAAATTCATTCTTTTGCTATTATTCATTTATAAATGTATAAGTTAACTTATATAAAATAGTATTTTTTACTATATATTTATATATTAATAAAAAAATAAAAAAGTCAAGTTTTATAAAAAAATAA
>DIUG01000048.1:46580-48977 GCA_002422305.1 Patescibacteria group bacterium UBA6164
TTTTTAATATTGAAATAAAAATGGAAGATAAATTAAAACAAATTATAAAAAAAATAATAAAATTAAATTATAATATAGATTTAAAAGAAATAAAATTAGAAAATCCACCAAAAAAAGAATATTGAGATTATTCTTTTGCTTGTTTTGTTTTATCTAGAGATTTGAAAAAAAGTCCTGATACTATAGCTTTGGAATTAATATGATTATTTAAAAATATAGATTTAATAGAATCGGTTAGTTCTGTTTGACCTTATTTAAATATAAAATTATCAAAAGTTATTTATACTGATTTATTTAATACTTTATATGAAAATAAAAATAAACTAATTTGAAATAAAGAATTAAATAATAAAACTATAATTGTAGATTATATTTGAACTAATGTAGGAAAACCATTACATATAGGTCATATGTGTACTCCAAATCAATGACAAGTTATCATAAATATTTATAAAAAACTTTGATATAATGTTATTTCTGATAGTCATATTTGAGATTGGTGAATAATATTTTGAAAATTAATTACTGCATATAAATTACTATGAGATGAAAAAAAGCTAAAAGAAAATGCAGTAGAACATCTTTTTGAATTGTATGTAAATATTACAAAAAAAGCTGAAGAAGAGTCAGAACTAGAAAAACAATTTAGAGATGAATTCAAATTACTTTCTAAATGAGAACCAGATTCAATTAATCTTTGGGAAAAATTTACAAAAGAAAGTATAAAAACAATGAATATACAATTGAATAGACTAAATATTCAATCTGATTATGATATTTGAGAAAGTTTTTATGAATGATTATCACTTCCTAAAATACAAAATTATCCTGATTTAGAATATAATATGGATAGTATTGTTAAAGAATTAATTGATAAAAAAATAGCAATTAAAAATCAAGACTGATCTGTTTGAGTAATATTTCCTGATGAATTAAATCTTCCGTCTTGTATTTTACAAAAAAGAGATGGAACGAATCTATATTTTACTTCTGATTTATGTGCTATAAAATATAGAATTAGAAATTGGGATTTAGATAAAATAATATATTTTGTAGATGTTAGGCAACAGTTACATTTAAAACAAGCATTTGAAATTGCAAAAATTGCTTGATGGTTAAAGAAAGAAAATTGAGAAAAAGTTTGATTATTTCATGCTTATAATTGATTTATTAGCTTAAAGGATTGAGCTATGTCTACAAGAAAGTGAAAAATTATAAAACTTGATAAATTACTTGATGAAGCTGAGTATAGAGCTAAAAATATTATACTTGAAAAAAGAAATGATATAAAAGGAGAAGAATTAAATGAATTAGCAAAAATAATAGGAATTTGAGCTATAAAATATGGTTATTTAAAAAAATCTAGGGATACTGATGTAATTTTTGATTGGGATGAATTTATGACTTTTGAATGAAATTCATGACCATATATTCAATATGCTTATGTTAGAGCTATTAGGATTTTAGAAAAAAACAATATAGATTTACCTTTTTTAAAAGTATGATCACAAGGAAATTATGAAATGGGAGTGATTTCTAATTTTAATTTTGAAAATGAAGAAGAAATAGAATTAATTAAAATTATATTAACTTATAATGATATAATTGAGAAAACAGCAAAATTTAGTATGCCACATTATTTATGTGCTTTTTCATATGAATTAACAAAAGCATTTAATAATTTTTATAACAATATAGGTATATTGAATGAAAAAATAGAAAGTAAAAAAATAATTAGACTTCAATTAGTTGAATTATTTTCTTTGGTATTAAAGGATAGTTTTGAAATACTTGGTATAAAAATGCCAAATAAAATGTAGAATGGAAAAATGAAAAAGGGATAGTTAGACTATCCCTTTGATTTTACTTTTTAAGACTAAAATATTAAATTAATTTTAATTAATATTGACTTTGCTCTTTTGAAGTATTTTTGTCTACAAGTTTAAATCTTTTATAAGTACTTGTAATAGCTTAAAAAGTTTTATCAATATATTTATTTTTAAAATTAAGTCAAATTTTTTATGAAAGTTAATTATAATAAAATAGCAAAATGATTTTCTGATTCTAGAAAAGAAATGAAATGGGAGGAAATAGATTATTTTATTTCTAATTATTTGAAGGATTTTAGATGAAAAAATATTTTGGATGTATGATGTGGAAGTGCTAGATTATTAGAACAGTTCTCAAATATTTTTGATATATCACAAATAAATTATTTATGACTAGATTTATCAAAAGAAATGTTAAAATATGCTAAAAATAATTTTCCTCAAAAAGAATTTCAAATTTTAAATATGAATAATCTTGATAAACTTAAATGAAAAAAATATGATTTTATATTTTTTATAGCTTCATTTCATCATTTAGATAATTTTGATGATAGATTAAAAGTTTTAA
>DIUG01000046.1 GCA_002422305.1 Patescibacteria group bacterium UBA6164
AAAATGTATTATACTTTCTACGCATATTTTTTATATTAAATTTGCAAAATACTAACTAATAGATTATACTATATATACTTTAAAAAGTAAATTTATTTAATAACTTAATATTTATAATGATAGATATTATAAAAGGGTTTAATAGTCAAGATTGAAGATTTAATAGGTTCAAATTTTGGGTACATACCTTAATAATGGAAGTAACTGTATTTCTATTATCACTTATCATTTGATTAATTTGAGGAAAATTAGGAATTGAATTTTTATCTCAATTATGATCATTATTATGATGATTATGAATAATATATATAATGTTTACTTCTTACATTAAAAGGTTACACGACTTAGATAAAAGTGGTTGGATGTCTCTATTAATACTTATACCTCTAGTTAACATATATATATTTGTAATATGCGGTTTCTTTAAATGAACAGAATGAACAAATAAATATGGGCCAGATCCTTTGGTATGAGCTAATACTAAAACAAGTAAAAGTTGAACACCTAATGAATTATAAAAGAATCTACACCTTTTATGAAGTAATCCCACTTAGTAGACTAAAAACAAAAAAAGTAAAAACATTTTACTTTTTTGTTTTTATATATATAATTCTCCCACCTGAAAAGGAAGAACTAAGTTTAAATACAAAGTTCGTTAAAACCTTTATTTATTAAAATTATATTATGTACAAAAGAGGTAAAAAATATAAAAAAGCTTCTGAATTAATAAATTCAGAAATGAGTTATTCTATTAATGATGCTATAGAACTATTAGAAAAAACAAATACAGTTAAATTTGATCCTACTGTTGAAGTTCATTTTAACTTAAATTTGAATCCTAAATATGCTGACCAAATAATTAGAACTACTCTTACTTTACCAAATGGCTCTGGTAAAGTATCAAAAATATGTGCTTTTACAGATTGAAATGCTGATGAACTTATAAAAGCTTGAGCTATGATTGCTGGAGGTGAAGAATTAATAGACAATATTGAAAAAGGTAATGTACCTATAGACTTTGATGTTTGTGTTGCTACTCCAAATATGATGAGACATTTAGGTAAAATTGCTAGAGTTTTAGGACCAAAAGGTTTAATGCCTAATCCTAAAGCAGGTACAGTTTCTCCAGATTTAGTTTCAGCTATTAAAGAAATTACTGCTGGTAAATTTGAATTTAAAACAGATAAACAAGGTAATGTTCACTCTATTTTTGGTAAATTATCATTTGGTGCTGATAAATTAGGAACTAATTTAAAACATTTTTTAAAAACTATTAATGATGTAAAACCTACATGAGCAAAAGGTAAATATATAAATAGTATATTTATATGTAGTGCTATGTCACCATCTATTAGAATAGATATAAATGAAGCTTAGTAATAAATATTTTATTTATTATTAAAAACAAAAAAAATATTAAACAAAGTTTAATATTTTTTTTGTTTTTAAACATCCAAATTTTTAACATCTTTTGCTCTACTCTGGATAAATCTTCTTCTTGGTGGAACATCTCATCACATAAGAATTTTAAATATTTCATCTGCCTTTTGTGCTTCATCAACTGCAACTTTGAACATTTTTCTTTGTTCAGGATCCATTGTTGTTTCCCATAATTGTTCTGGATTCATTTCTCAAAGACCTTTATATCTTTGTATATTCTCTCAAACGATTCATTCTTCTATTATTATTTTATCTTTATTTTCTTCATCATATACATACCAAGATTTTTTACCTTTTGATAATTTATATAATGGTGGTTGAGCTATATATAAATATCATCAATCAATAATTTCTCTCATATATCTAAAAAAGAAAGTTAATAAAAGTGTTCTGATATGTGCTCCATCAACATCAGCATCTGTCATAATAACTATTCTATGATATCTAAGTCTACTTATATCAAATGTTTCTCATATAGAAGTTCAAAGTGCAATTATCATATTTTTTATTTCTTGATTTGCAAAGATTTTATCTATTCTTGCTTGTTCAGTATTCAATATTTTACCCTTTAATGGTAAAATAGCTTGATGCTCCCTATCTCTACCTTGTTTAGCAGAACCTCAAGCTGAATCTCCTTCGACTATATACAATTCTGATTTTATAGGATCTCTTGAAGAACAATCCGATAATTTACCTGGAAGAGTCATTCATTCTAATGCTCATTTTCTAATAACAGTATCTCTTGCAGCTCTTGCAGCTAATCTAGCTTTTGCTGCTAAAAATACTTTTTCTATAATTTTTTTAGCAGTTGAAGGATCTTCTTCTAAAAATTCTAAAAACTTTTCTGCAAATACTGAATCTACAGCTCATCTAGCTTCAGGATTTCATAATTTACCTTTTGTTTGTCATTCAAATTGTGGATCTACTACTTTTATAGATATTACACAAGTAAGTCATTCTATTACATCATCATTAGTAAGATTTTGATCTTTTTCTTTTAAAATTCATTTATCTCTTGCATATTTATTTATTGTTCTAGTAAGAGCCATTCTAAATCAAGTAAGATGAGATCATCCCTCTGGAGTATAAATATTATTTACAAAAGTAATTATATTATTTGAATATTCTTTATTATACTGCAAAGAAATTTCTACTAAAATTTCTTTAGCTTCTTTTTCAACATAAAATACTTCTCCAATAGTATCTTCTTTTTTATTTAAAAAATTAACATATGATCTAACTCATCATTCGAAAAAATATTTATATTTTTCTCAAGTTCTTTCATCATTTAAATAAATAGTTATTCATTTTGTTAAATAAGCTTGTTGTCTTAATCTATTTTTAATTGTTTTATAATCAAATATAGTTGAAATTTTAAAAATACTAGAATCTGGATAAAATTTAATAATTGTTCAAGTATGATCTGTTTTTCATACTACTTCTATATCTCCTTGAGATATTCAAAGTTCAAATTTTTGATAATAAATTTTTTTATCTCTATGTACCCAAGCTTCTAATGTAGTAGAAAGTGCATTTACAACAGATGATCAAACACCATGTAATCAACCAGAAACTTTATATCAACCTCAACCAAATTTTCAACCAGCATGTAATACAGTTAAAATCGTTTCTAAAGTAGATTTACCTGTTTGATGATGTTTTTCTACAGGAATCCCCCTACCATTATCTTCTACAATACAAGATCAATCTAATCAAAGTGTTACTTTTATATTATCACAATATCAAGCCATTGCTTCATCTATAGAATTATCTACTATTTCCCAAACTAAATGGTGTAATCATCTTTCATCTGTACTACCAATATACATTCAAGGTCTTTTTCTAACTGGTTCTAATCATTCCAATACTTGTATACTATCAGCTCAGTATTTTTGGTTATCTGTCATATTATGTACATTATTATTATATATAAATTATAGTATTAATATAACTAACTTATTAAAAAAATCAAGTTTTAGCCATTTTTATCTAAAACAATTAAATTACTTTTTATTAAATATTATTTTAAGATTTATTCATGTAATAATTAACACTATTATTACACTAAAATGATTTTATAATCTTAGTAATAAAATTAATCAATTTTATTTTTAATTCACTTACATATTTTTAGTATATCAAGCCACTTTTCTGAAATATTCAAGAATATATTGTCATTTTTTATTATAGATATATGATATAAAAATCTTCTAAATTTATAGAATAAATAGAATTATAATATTTTCATATATATACTTCTATTATATCTATATTGTCGCTTTGTAGTATGGAGCTTTTTTGTACTAAAACATATCATATGGCTTTATCACTTAATAATTTTAACCATTTATTTTTACTTTGTTCAGGAAAACCAATTTTTATATTTTCTTTATCTAAAGCCGTTATTTTCATATTGAAATACTTTGACATAAAAAATGCTTCTTCGTTTAATAAAATCCAAAATATTCATTTTTTTATTATTTTTAGTTTATTAGGATATTTTATTTGTAATTCTTTATGAATATCAATTATTTTCATTTAATTTTTTTAATTTATAAAAAAGAGATGTTATAAAACATCTCTTTCAAAAGTAAAATCATATAAAAATATGTATTTACTTCTTGTATTTACTTTGTTTTTTTGTTACTATCATCTGAGAATATATTTAATTAAGATAATAGCTTAATATAACAAAGGGCTAAAGCCCTCTGTTAACAAACTGATTTTAACTTTTGTGTAATATTTTGTCAACAGAGGGCTTTAGCCCAATGCCATTAAGTTAAGAGACAAATAGCTAAAGCTATCTGTTGACAAACAGTATTAATAAAATGTTTTTCAGCTTGTTAACAGAGTGCTTTAGCACTTTGAAATCCTTAACTTAATGGTATTGGGCTTTAGCCCTTTGAATAATTTATTTCAGTTGATAGTAA